>CAISKG010000377.1 GCA_903885855.1 uncultured Planctomycetaceae bacterium | reverse complement strand
TCTGCATCTGCTGCACGCGCTGCTGGGCCGCCACCACGGCCAGCGCGGCGGCGTCGGCCGCCTGCGTGCGCGCGGCATCGGCCGGCGCGGCGGTCGCCGCCGCGGCCAGCAGCGCGGCCTTCTGCTCCGCGACCTTCGCCTCCCCCTGGGCATCGGCCACCTGCCGGTCGGCGCGGAGCTTGTCGCGCGCGGCGGTGCGGGCGAGCGTGGAGGCGCCGACCGCATCCTTCTCGGCGGCGATCCGCGCCGCGTCGGCGACGGCGAAGGCGTCGGTCTTCTGTTTCAGATCGGCCTCGGCGGCGTCGAGGGCCGTCTTCGCGGTCGCCGCCGCCTGGGTCTTGAGCGGTGCGTCCTTCTCGGCCGCCTCGGCGCGCGCCTTGCCCGCCACGACGCGTTCCGCGGCGGCGGCCTGCTCCCGCTTCGCCGCCGCCGCCGCGGCCAGGAGTCGCAGGTCCCCCTTGTGCTCGCCGAGCGCCTGGCCGTCGGCGCGCCACAGCCTGATCGAGCCGGCCTCGCCGGCGCTGGCGACACGCTGGCCGTCGGCGCGCACCGCCACCGCCGTCACCGGGCCGCCGTGGGAGAATTGCCCCGCCATCTGGCCGTCGGCCAGCCGCACGCGCCGCACCAGGCCGTCGGCGCAGCCGGTGACGACCTCGAGCGGCGCCGTGGGGATCGCGGCGATGGCCGTCACCGGCCCGCCGTGGCCGCTCGCGCTCCCGAGCGCGCCGAGCGACCAGTGCCGGGCACCGTCGTCGCCGGCGGAGAGCACGCCCGCGTCTCCGTCGCCGAGGGAGATCCAGGTGGCCGGCGCTCCCGGCGCGGCGCGGCGCTCGAGGAGGGTGCCGGTGGCGGGATCGACCGAGAGGATCGCGGCCGGCGCGGGAGGGCCGCCGGGAGGGGCCGGCGGGGGCGCGAGTGACACGAGCGCCCGCCGCGCCCCGGGCGCCAGGGCCAGCGCGGCCACCTCCCCCGGCAGGGAGGCGAGCCCCTGCCCGAGTGCCGTGCCGTCGCCGCGCCAGAAGCGCACGCCGCCCCCCTTCGCGGCCGTCGCCAGGAGCGACCCGTCGGCCGCAGCCGCCAGCGCCGTCACCGGCAGGCCGTGGCTGGCGGTGAAGGTGGCCTGGCCCGATTCGCCCTGGAAGCCGCGGAGCGTGCCGTCGGCCGAGCCGATCACCACGATCCCTCCCGGCAGGCTCGCCACGCCCGCCACCGGCTGCGGCGGCACCTCGAGGTGCCGGGCGACGAACAGGGCCGTGCGCGCCGGGGAGCCGTCGGTGCCGACGCGCACGAGCGCCTCCGGCGCGTCGGCGAACGCGGCCGAGGTCGGGGCGCACTCGCGCGTCTCGAGATGGCGCCCCGCGGCGACGTCCCAGTGGCGCACGAGCGCCCGGTCGGCGGCCGGCTCGAGCGTCACCAGGCGCGTGCCGTCGGCCGAGGTGGCCAGCATCGACGGCGCCACCGCCGGGCCGGAGAGGACGCGTGCCGGCTGGCCGCCGGAGAGCGGGTGGAAGCGCAGCGCGCCGTCGGCCGAAGCGACCAGCAGGCTCTGGCCGTCGGGCGTGGCGACGGCCGCCCGGGGGGCGGCCGGCATCTGCCAGCTCGACGCCTGCTGGCCGTCGGCGGGATTCCAGGAACGCACCGTCGCATCGGCCGACGCCGACCAGGGTTGCCCCGCGGTGGTGAAACCGCAGGCCAGGATCGGGCCGGCATGGCCCCGGTGCTCGGGGCCCGCCGCGCCGTCGGCGGCGTTGAAGGTGCGCAGCACCTGATCGGCCCCGGCCACGGCGATTCGCGCGCCGTCGGCACTCCAGCCGAGGGCCGCCGCCGGGGAGGGGAGCGCGGGGATGGTCGAGAGCGCCCCGCCCCCGGCCCGCGCCGGATCCCAGACGCGCACCGTGGCGTCGTCGGCGGCGCTGGCCAGCCGTGTGCCGTCGGGGGTGAAGGCGATCGCCCGCACCGCGCCGCGGTGCCCCGTGAGCGCCGTCGCCGGCGTGGCGCCGTCGAGCGGGCGGACCACGATCGTGGGGACGCCGGCCGCCAGGCCCGCCACCGCCAGCGTGCGCCGGCCGGGGTGGAAGGCGACGGCGGTCACGGCATCGAGCGCCCCCGCCCCGGCGGCGCCTGCAGGGGCGTCGCTGCCGGTGGTGCGCCACAGCGCCACGCTCCCCGCGGCGTCGGCGGAGACGAGCCGGGTGCCGTCGGGCGAGGCCGCCAGCCACGCCACGGGACGGGATCCGGTGCCCAGCCGCGCCGTGAGCGCGCCGCCTGCGATGTTCCAGAGGCTGATCGAGCCGTCGGCGGCGCCGGTGGCGAGGCGCAGGCCGTCGGCTCCCTCCACGAGGCACACGCTCGTCGCGGCCCCGCGGTCGAGCGTCCAGGAGGCCGTCTCCCGGGGGGCCGCCGGATCGGCGATCGAGAGGATGCGCACCGCGCCGGTGCGGCCGACGACGGCGAGCGTGCGCCGGTCCGCCGACACGGCGAAGCGCCGGCCCGGCTCGGCGGCGCCGAGCAGTTCCAGCGGCAGCGAGTCGGGGAGGCGGAAGGTGCGGAGCATGGCATCGCCGCCGCCGACGGCGAGGATCTCGTCGGTCCCGGGCGCCGCGGCGAGCAGCCCGCCCGTGCCCACCACCGCCAGGGCGCGGACCGGCTGCGGCGACTCGAAGGCGCCGAGCGACGCGCCATCCACGGCGCTCCACGCACCCACGCCGCCGGACGAGTCGCCGGCCAGGAGCGTGCGCCCGCCATCGGCGAACGCCAGGGCCGTGACGGAGCGGTCGGGGATCGGGATCGTGATCCGCGCCGTGCCCGTGGCCGCGTCCAGCACGCGCAGCCTCCCCGCCTCGGCGGTGGCGATCGCGGTGCCGTCGGGGCTCGCCGCCAGGGCCGTCGCCGCCGCGGCGTCGGCCACTTCCCAGGCGCGCACGTCACGCGGCCGACGCCACACCTTCGCCTCGCGGAATCCGCCGCTCACGAGCCGGTCGCCGGTGCGGCTGAAGGCGATCGCCTCGACGAGGTCGGCGTGCGCCGCGGACCCGAGCGCCGGATCGACGAGATCGGCCAGCAGCCTGCCGTCGGGCACCGTGTGGAGGAGGAGCCGGTCGCCGCGCGCGAGCGCCGCGAGCTGGCCGTCGGGGGAGAGGGCGACGGCCGACACCGGGGCGAAGCGGGCCCCGATCGGCCGCCACGCCGTCGGCGACGCCGCCGCAGGGGGGCCCGCCGAGCGGGCACCGGCCGCGACCCAGGCCGAGAGCAGGCCGAGCTCCTGCGGATCGAGATCGAGCGCGGCGACGGCGTTGCCGGCCGGCGGCATCACCGGCTCGGCCCGGTGGGCCGCGAGGGAGACCAGCAGGCTCGCGTCGGGGGATCCCGGCACGAGGGCGGGGCCGCTGTCGCCGCCGGCGAGCATGCCGGCGACGGTCTCGAGGACGAGATCCCCCTGGCGTTCCGCCTCGCTGTGACAGGCGAGGCAGTGGCGCTCGAGGATGGGGCGGATGTCGGTCTCGAAGACGAGTTCGGCGCCGGGCCGCGTCTCGATCACCTGGAGCGGTTCGGCGGCGACGCCGGGCCGCAGGCCGCCGCACCAGGCCGCGGCGAGCGCCGCGGTGCGCAGCGCCCCCCACGCCGCGCGTGCGGCGGCCGATGGCGACGGGGGGCGGCGGTGGGCAGGGCTTGGCATGGGATCGCGTCGGGGTGCGGGGCGGTCAGTTGGCCGGCGGATCGGCCGCTTCCACGGTCGCCTCGACGCGCACCGGCAGCGACAGCGGCTGGCCGTTGAAGTTCATCGAGAAGATGACCTCGAAGGGGTGCGTGCCGGGGGTGGCGTCGGGGCCGAGCGGCACCGTGAGCGTGCCGGCGGTCTGGGCGGCGGGCACGGTGGCGCTCGCGGCGGGGATCCCCTTCGTGCCGACCGGCGCCGCGATCTGGACCGTGACGTCGCCGGCGAAGCCGAAGAGGCGCTCGAACGTGAACGGGATGGCGAGCAGGCCCCCGGGCTTCGCCGTCGCGCCGACCGGGAGCCCCGCCACGCGCAGCGGATGCTCGGCGACGCGCAGCGTCAGCGTGGTCGAGGGGACGACGACGTTGAAGCCGCGCGGCTGCGACTGCTGCTGGGCTTGCTGCGCGGCCTGGTCGCGGCGCTGCTTCTCCGCACGCGCGTCCTGGAGGCGCTGCTTCGCCGCGCCGAGGGCCGCGTCGGCGGCGTCACGGGCCGCGAGCGCCGTCGCCTTCGCCGCCTCGTCGGTGCCGGCGCTCGCGGCCGCGAGCGCGGCGGCCGCCTGCTGCGCGGCCTGTTCGGCCGCCGTGGCCTTGGCCTCGCTCTCGGTGAGCACCGCCGCGAACCGCTCGGCACGCTCCTTGGCCCGCGCGGCGGCGGCGGGGTTACGGGCGTAGGAGAGCCCCTGCTGCATCGCCTGGAGGTGGAAGGTGTAGGTGCCCGGTGGCGTGGCGGCCTGGAGGCGCACCTCGAACTCGCCCGCGTTGGCCGAGCCGATCGCCACCTGGGGCGCCTGGACGTTCGGCGGCAGCCCGACGGGGAATCCCGTCAGCGGGGCGGCGGCCCCCTCCTGGCGCATGACGGCGAAGGGGATCTTGAGCACCCCGCCGCGCGCCGTCTCGAGCGCGGCGCCCGCGCCGATCGACAGCGCCACCGGCGCCGGCTCCTCCGCCGAGACCGTCACCGGCACGCCGGCGGCGATTCTCGCGCGGACCCCCGCCGGCTGGCTCCCCGGCTGCACGAAGGGGAGGGGATCGAGCGTCGTCGCCAGGCGCGCCTCGCGCACGATGATCCCGCCCGGCGTCACCGCGCGCCCGGCGACGCGCAGCATGCCCGTGCCGGCGGCGGCGCCCGGATCGGCGGAGAGCACGAGCCCCGTGGCCGACACCGCCGGGCCGATCACCGCCTCGGCGGCCGACACGCCGGGGGGGAGCCCCTCGGCGGCGAGCGTGATCTCCCCCTCGAAGCCGTCGAGCCGCGCGGCGATCACCTGCACGGCCGCCCGGCCCCCCTTGCGCAGCAGCACCGCGCCGGCGGCATCCACCGGCACGGCGACGAGGCGGAAATCGGGGCGCGGCGGGCGCACCACGAGCCGGTAGACGAGCCCCGGATCGTCGTGGAGGGCGGCGTAGCCGTCGCGGACGAGGATCCGGTAGGTGCCGTCGGCGGGCGCCGTGAAGCGCAGCGCCGGATCGAGGGAGCGGTCGTCGAACTCGCGCCCGCCGGCGCGCGGGCCGCGGTCGTCGGCCGTGGCCACCGTCGCGGTCGTCTCCGTGCCGTCCTCGGCGCGGGTCACCTGCTGGACGACGATCGCGGGATCGGTGGGGAGGCCGAGGCGCTGCGACCAGACCTCGATCCACAGCACCTCGCCGGCGCGGGCCTCGAAGGCGTACCAGTCGGCGTCGCGACGGGGGTGGAACTGCCCCGCCACCTCGGCCGGGAGCGTGATCGGCTGCGCCGTCGCCGGGGTGTCGTTGCCGGGGCGCTCGATCGTCACCGGCCCCCCCGCGGCGGCGACGAGGATCGGATTCGACGGCCCGGCCGGCGACGGAAGACGGAACTCCGTGCCGTCGAGCGAGTATTGCCAGGGCTCGACGAGGTCGCTCGCCACGAGCCCCGTCGCCGCGGCGGCGGGCATCTCGAGCCGCACCGCCACGCGCTCCAGCGCCCGGCCGTCGATCGCCGACCCGTCGGGCGCCCCCCCGGGGAGATCGTGGCCCCAGGCGAAGCCGTCGACGGCCGAGCCCGGCACGACCATCGGCGGAAACACGTACGCCAGCCGCGGCGCCGCCGTGATCCTGATCCGGTAGCGGTGCTCGGGGCCGCTGCCGTGGAGCGCGTCGGAGACCACGAGCACATGCTCGCCGTCGGACTCGAGCCGCACGTCGAGCACCGGATCCCGCGTGCCGCGGCCCCGGGCCTCGCCGACCACGCCGCCGTCGGGGCCGAGGAGGCGCACCACCGGCACCGCGCGGGAATCGACGCGCCGCGCCACGACCTCGATCGCCAGCCGCTGCCCGCGCTTCCCCGCGATGCGCCAGCGGTCGACGTCGGCACCGCCGGTGAAGCGGCCGTCGGCGATCCCGGGGATGGCGATCTCGGCGATCTCCTCGGCGGCCCCCTGCCCCTCCGGCTCGACGGCGTGGGGCAGCGCCTCGACGAGGAACACGCGCTCCCCGGAGACGCCGTAGCGGCCCTGGCAGCGCACGGCATGGCGCCCCGGCGGCACGTCGGCGGCGACCGTCACGACGAACGTGTCGGGCACCGGCTGCGGCCCGTCGTCGAAGGGGCCTGCCGGCGCCCGCTTCGGCTCCGCCGTGATCCCCGGATGGGAGAAAAGGAGCCCCGTCACGTCGTCGAGATCGGCGCCCTGGATCGCGACGTCGACCGTCGATCCGGGCGCGGCGCCGGCCGGATGGATGGCGTCGAGCCGGGCGGCGGGGAGCTGCGCGCAGGCGCGCGGGCTCGGCGCCGCGAGGAGCGCCCCGCCGATCACGACCACCCACGCCGCCAGACCCCGCGCCGCCATCGGTCCCCCGTCCACGATGCGACCCTCACCACACGAACTGGAATTCCTTCGTGTTCACCAGCGCCCAGAGGACGTCCTCCCAGGCCTGCCGGAGGTCGTCGCTGGCCGCCACGTGATCGACCACCGCCTGCCGCTCGGCCGACGTGGGGCGGCGGGAGAGGGCGCGCAGGTAGAGCGATTCGGCGACCGCACCCGCCTCGCCCGCGCCGTCGCGCGACAGCCCCGCGGCCAGGCCGGCGCCGTCCTGCAGGCGGCTCTGCACGTCCTGTGAATTGAGGAGGTGGAGCGACTGGGCGAGGTTCGCCTCCGGATTGCGCTCGCACTCGCAGGCGCTCGAGGCCTCCGGCTTGCCGAACACCGTGAGGAAGTAGTTGTTGAAGCCGTTGTCGGGGAGCTGCACGGCGGTCGTCCCCTTGGGGAGGCCGTTGAAGGTGGCCGGCACGTCGAGGGTGTGGTTGATGGCGTCGTAGAGGATCTCGGCCGTGAGCCGGCGCGGCTGGAAGGAGGAGAAGTTCTGCCGGTCGAACCGGTTGTCGTCGGTGGGCTCGCTCGAGAGCTGGTAGGTGGAGGAGGTGCAGATCGTGCGCACCAGGTCGCGGAAGTCGAAGCCGGTGGCGATGAAGTGTTCCGCCAGGGCGTCGAGGAGCTCGGGATTCACCGGCGGGTTGGTGACGCGCAGGTCGTCCTCCGGCTCGACGATCCCCCGGCCGAGGAAGTGCTTCCAGGTGCGGTTCACCAGCGCCCTGGCGAAGTAGGGATTGTCGGGGGCGACCATCCAGTCGACGAGACGGTGCCTGGCGTCCTCCCAGGCGGGCACGTCGAGCGGCGCCCCGCCCAGCGGCGTCGGGGGCACCGACGTGCCGGACCGCGGATTGGTCGCCGCGGGGACGACGTCCTTGAGGAACACCGCGTCGGGCTGGGCGGGCTGCGGGTTGGCGAGGCTGCTCTTCAGGCCGACCTGCGTGAAGAAGGCCTCGAACCCGGCGTAGTCCTGCTGGCTCCAGCGCTCGAAGGGATGGTGGTGGCACTTCGCGCAGCCCAGCCGCATCCCGAGGAACAGCTGCGCGGTGTCCTCCATCTCGAGCGACGGCGTGGCCACCTCGCGGAACCAGGCCGCGGGGGGATGGGTCTCGACGTCGCCGGTGGCGGTGAGGATGCCGCGCACGAAGTCGTCGAAGCGGACGTTGCGCGCGAAGGCGTCGCGGATCCACGCGTGGAAGCGGTGGGTGTAGGCGATGTCGGCCGGACCGCGCCGCTTGTTGCGCAGCAGCGCCCCCCACTTGGAGGCGAAGGTGTCGGCGAAGCCGGGGCTGTCGAGGAGCCGGTCGACGAGCCGGTCGCGCTTGTCGGGCGAGGCGTCGGCGAGGAAGGCCTCCGTCTCGGCGACCGTCGGGAGCCGCCCGGTGATGTCGACGGTCGCGCGGCGCAGGAAGGTGGAATCGTCGCACACGGGGCTCGGCGGGATCCCCAGGCGCCGCAGGCGGCCCATCACCGCCCGGTCGACGAAGCCGCGCTCCGGCGGGGTGTCGGCGACCGGCAGGCCCTGCGGCACGACCGCGCGGAAGACCGTCACCTGCCCCTGGAAACGCACCATCACGGCCGCCTCGCCCGGCGAGCGGGCCGCGGTCACGCGCCCCTCCCTGCCGGCCGTGGCGATCTCCGGCTGGTTCGACTCGAAGGTCGCCAGCGCCGTCACGTCGCGGGTGCCGCCGTCGCTGGAATGCGCAATCACGGCCAGACGCTGCGCCGTGCCGAACTGCATCTCGCGCCACGCCGGCACCACCTCGATCCGCTCGAGGACGGGATCGTCGGGGCTGCCGCGCGGCATCCCCTGCGCGATCCATCGGGCGACGATGTCGTATTCGTACGACCCCGGCTCCATGCGCCGCCCGCCGCCGTGGGGGAGACGGTTGGTGGGCTTGAGGAGGAGAAGGCTGAAGGCGGGATCGGCCGGGAACACGCGCCGCGACCGCGATTCATGGACGAGGAAGTCGTAGTCGTCGTCGGGGTAGAAGCCGAGGAGGGAGAGACGGAAGCCGTTCTGGCCGTCCGACTTGCCATGGCAGCCGCCGGCGTTGCACCCCAGCCGGGTGAACACCGGCACGACCTCGTCGGTGAAGTTCACCGGCGACTCCGTCGCGCAGTCCTCGAGGCGGAGCGTGACCGTGGCGGTGGCCCCCTCCGGCACGCGCGCGGTGACAACCAACGTGCCGTCGCCGCGCGGGAGGAGCTCGCCCCCCGGCGCGATCTCCGCCAGCCCCGGCGGATCGACCGAGAAGGTCGCCGCGTCGGTGAGGTCGTGGAGCTGGCCGCTGGAGAATCGGCCGGTGACGATGAGCCGGCGCCGGCCCCCCTTCCCCACCACCCGCTCCACGCCCGGCTCGAAGGCGATGCTCTCGAGCGCCCCGCGCGGGCCGAGGCCGGGGGGCTCGGCGGCCGCCGCGGGCGTGATCCCCGCCGCTGCCATGAGCGTCGCCACTGCCATGAGCGTCGCCACGCGGGCGGCGAGGGGGCGCGCGGGCTGCATGCGGGAAGCCTCCGGGCGAAGGGACGCGGTCGACGCTGGCTGTGGGAGTCGTCCGAGGGGGCGGGATACCGATCGGTGGCTCACGGTCG
>CAISKG010000376.1 GCA_903885855.1 uncultured Planctomycetaceae bacterium | reverse complement strand
CGCCGGCGGCCGCGGCCCGAGCCGGGGGGTGATGCCCTCGGCAGCCACGTGCATCCGTGCGACGAGCGCCAGCGCCGCCGCCGCCTGCGCGGCCGTCGGAGCCTCGAGCGGCATCCCCGGCCGCCAGGGGCACATCTCCCAGAGCGTGCCGGTGTCGTCGGCGACGAGCGTCGCGCCTCCAGGCGCGGGCAGCGGCGCCGCCACCGCGTCGATCCCGGCCGCGTGCAGCGCGGTCACGAAGGCGTGGATCCAGGCAGCGCGTTCCGGCGGGCATTCGGCGGCGAAGGCCTTGAGCACGAACCGGCGCGCCGCCCGGCCATCCGCACCGCCGGGTTCATCGTCCGGCTCCACCGACCACACGGGCTGGCCGCTGTGGCCGCCGGCGCCGAGCGCCGCGAGACGGCAGGGCAGCCGACCGAACCAGCGCCGACACAGGTCCCGCCCCCGGGAATCGGCCCAGCGGCCCCCCGGGGGCGCCGCCGATCCCCCGCCGGGGCCCGGTCCGTCCGCGGAGCCTGATCCGTCCATCACGATCGCTCCGCCGGGCCCCGCCCTCGAGCCCCGCGGTGGGGGCGGAAGGGGCTTTACAACCGGGAAATTCGCCCCTCGCCCGACATGATGCTACTCTGCCAAGAGACGTTTCCGGCGCTGCTGGCCGCCGCGCCGCCCCCGCGGCCGCGGCCCGGTCGCCCCCGTTCCGATTCCTGATCCGATGTCCTGATCCGACCCCGAGCCCGTTTGAGCCTGTCGAGACACGCCGGTCCCGCCGCCTCCCGGTGGGGGACCTCCTTCGAGGGAATCCCGAGCATGCACGCCCCGATCCGCTTCCTTGGCGCTCTCCGCCCCGCCCGCTTGATTCTGGCACTGGCCGTGATCGCGGCCGGGGGCCTCGCCGCCGGCGCCGCGCGGGCCGATGATCCGGCCACTCCCGCCGCCGCCCCGACGCCCGACACGGTGAAGGCCGACGGAGCGCCGCCGGCCCCCGCCCAGCCTCCGCAGGCTCCGCCCCCGGCGGCGGAAGGGAAGGGGGGCAAGCCGCCCTTCGCCGCGGTCGTGAAGGACGCCGCCCGGATTCCCGGCCTGATCACGCTCCACCGCAAGGACGACAAGGTCTGGGCCGAGATCCCCGATTCGCTGCTCGGCCGCGAGCTCTTCGTCCTCATCTCGATCGCCCGGGGCATCGGCGACGGCCAGCTGCTCGGCGGGATGTCGTGGGGCTTCGGCGACGACTGGGTGTGGCAGTTCCGCCGCGTCGACGACAACATCCACGTCGTGCGGCGCAACGTCCGCTTCTTCGCCGACAAGGGGAGCCCCGAGGAGAAGGCCGTCGACCTGGCCTACACCGACAGCGTGCTGTTCAGCGTGCCGATCGCCACCTACGCCCCCAGCGGCGCGGCGGTCATCGATCTGGCGGCGATCTTCATGACCGACCTCCCGCAGATCGCCCGGGCGCTGCCCGGCTTCGGCTTCGCCCGCGACCGCTCCACCTGGTCGCGCGTCAAGAACTTCCCCGACAACACCGAGCTCGAGGTGGCCGCCACCTACGGCTCCGGCGGCCAGGCCGAACTCGACACCGTCGCCGACAGCCGCGGCGTGACGATCAACGTTCACTACTCCATCAGCGCCCTGCCGCAGAACGGCTACCGGCCGCGTCTGGCCGACAACCGGATCGGCTACTTCGTCACCGCGCTCAAGGACTTCTCCCAGGGGGTCGACGAGGACCGCTTCGTGCGCTACATCAACCGCTGGCAGCTGGAGAAGGCCGATCCGTCGGCGGCGATCTCGCCCCCCCGCAAGCCGATCGTGTTCTGGATCGAGAAGACCGTCCCCTTCCGCTACCGTCAGCCGGTCCGCGAGGGGATCGAGGCCTGGAACGAGGCCTTCCTCAAGGCCGGGTTCTCGAGCGCCATCGAGGTCCGCCAGCAGCCCGACCAGACCGACTGGGATCCCGAGGACGTCAACTACAACACCTTCCGCTGGATCACGGCCGGCGCCGGCTTCGCGATGGGCCCCAGCCGCGTCAACCCGCGCACCGGGCAGATCCTCGACGCCGACATCATCTTCGACGGCGACTTCCTCCAGTTCTGGCGGCGCGACTACGAGAACTTCACCCCCCAGGCGGTGGCGATGCTCACCGACGGCCCCACGGCCGGCGCCGGCACCCTCCCGCTCGGCGGCACGGGGCACGAGGGCCACTGCGGGCAGCACTGCTCGGTCTGCTCGCTGTTCGCCGGGCATGCCCGCGAGACGGCGCTGGCCGCCACGGCGCTGGCGGTCGCGGGCAACGGCCTCTCCGAGGCCGACAAGGAGAAGCTCGTCGTCCAGGGGCTCAAGCTCGTGACGATGCACGAGGTGGGGCACACGCTCGGCCTGCGCCACAACTTCAAGGGCAGCGCGCTCATGTCGCTCGCCGACATCAACGACCCGGCGAAGGCCGCCGGCGGCGCGAGCACGAGCGTCATGGACTACATCCCCGCCAACATCATGCCCAAGGGGCGGCCGCAGGGGGATTACTACACCGCCCGCCTCGGCCCCTACGACCACTGGGCGATCGAGTACGGCTACAAGCCGATCGGCGCCGGCAGCCCGCAGGCTGAGCTCGGCGAGCTCGAGAAGATCGCGGCCCGCTCCGGCGAGCCGCAGCTGGCCTACCCCACCGACGAGGACACCCAGCCGGGCGATCCCGATCCCTTCTCCAACCGCTTCGACCTCGGGGCCGACCCGGTGGAGTTCGCCAGGACCCGCGCGGAACTGGTGGCCCAGGTGATGCCGACGCTCGTGGAGCGGATGACGGCCAAGGACCCCAGCGGCAAGACGCCCGGCTACGAGCGCGTGCGGCAGTCCTTCGGCGTCCTTCTCACCGCCCACGGCAACGCCATGAACTTCGCCGCCCGGCTGGTGGGCGGGCTGCAGACGTCGCGGGCCCATCGCGGCGACCCCAACGCCCCGCCCCCCTTCCGCGTCGTCGACGCCGCGAAGCAGCGTGAGGCGCTCGCGCTGCTCGAGCAGCAGATGTTCTCGGCGCAGCCCTTCTCCTTCCCCCCGGAGCTCTACAACCAGCTCGTCTCCACGCGCTGGTCGCACTGGGGGTCGGGCGAGGTCGACCGCGAGGACTACCCCGTCCACGAGGTGGTGCTGATGTGGCAGGACCGGATCCTCGGCCGGCTCGTGGACCCGCTGACGCTCTCGCGCATCCGCGATAGCGAGCTCAAGGTCCCCGCCGACCAGGACGCCTTCACCACCGCCGAGCTCCTCGACCGCCTCTCCAAGGCGATCCTCTCCGAGGTCGACACGGTGGCGCCGGGCGACTACACGGTGCGCAAGCCCGCCATCCCCAGCGTGCGCCGCTCGCTTCAGCGGGCCTACCTCACGCGCCTCTCGAATCTCGCCGTGGGCAGCGGCGGCACCCCCGATTCGCAGGTCATCGCGGCGGCGCAGCTGCGCAGCCTCGACGGGCGCATCGGGGCGCTCTTGGCCAAGGGGGACGTGAAGCTCGACGACTACTCGCGGGCCCACCTCGTGGAGCTCCAGGCCCGGATCAAGAAGGTCCTCGACGCGAGCGTCACGCTCCCGCGGCTGTGAGCGGGGGAGGCGACGCGATGGCGACGGAGTGCCGCGGACCGCTCTCGATCCTGCTCATCACCTCCGACCTGATGGTCTCGAGCAGGATCGCGGGGGCCGCGGCGGGGATTCCGGCCACGGTGGCGTCGGTCGGCCCCGCCGCGGAGCCGGGGGGCGGCCCCTTCGACGTGATCGTCGTCGATCTCGAGGCGGGGCGGCGCAGTGCGGCCGACCTCGTCGGACGGGCGCGGCGGATCGTGGCCTCGCAGGCCGAGCTGCGGCCCGCCCGGATCGTCGCCTTCGGTCCCCACGTCGCCGTCGATCGGCTCGCGGAGGCGAAGGCGGCCGGGGCCGACCTCGTCGTGACCCGCGGCGAGGCCCTGCAGTCGCTCCCGTCGGTGGTCCACCGGGTACGATCGGGGCCTCCCCCGGGGTGACCCTCGAGCCGCCGGGAGGCGGAGCGGCTCGGTCGCGCGGCCATCCGCAGCCGCCTCCCGCGCGACCGGATCTCCGCTCCATGCGTTCCCTCCTGCGCCGCGCGTCGATCGTGCCGGGCTGCCTGGCCCTCCTCCTCGTCCCGGCCGCCGGAGCGAGCCCACCGGCGGTCCCCACCGCCGGGGTGGGTCCCCCGGCCGTGCCCGGCATCGAGCCGCCGCCGCCGCCGCGCGAGCCTCGCCTGGCCGCCGCCTCGGACGAGGCCGGGGCGGCCCGCGGCGCGCTGGCCCTCCCCGAGGGATTCGTGGCGGAGCTCTGGGCCGCGGAGCCGGATCTCGCCAACCCGGTCGCCTTCTCGATCGACGAGCGCGGGCGCGTGTACGTCTGCGAGGCTTTCCGGGCCCACAAGGGGGTGGGGGACAACGTCCGCATCAACGACGAGCGCTGGCTCGACGCCGATCTGGCCAACGACACCGTCGACGAGCGCTTCGAGTCGATGCTCCGCCTCCTCGGGGACCGGGCGGCGGAATGGGTGGTGGAGACCGACCGCCTCCGCCGCCTCGTCGACGCCGACGGCGACGGCCGGGCCGACGGCGCCACGGTGTTCGCGACCGGCTTCAACCGGCTCGTCGAGGGGCACGGCGCCGGCGTCCTGGCGCGGCGCGGGGAGGTGTGGTACGCCTGCATCCCGAACCTGTGGTCCTTCCGCGATCCCGGCGACGGCGTGGCGGCCGACGGCCGTGTGCTCCACACCGGCTACGGCGTGCGCACCGCGATCCAGGGGCACGATCTCCACGGCCTCACGCTCGGGCCCGACGGGCGGGTGTGGTTCTCGATCGGCGACCGCGGCTACGCGGTGGCGCACGAGGGGCGCACCTGGGCCGACCCGGAGAGCGGCGCGGTGTTCCGCTGCGAACCGGACGGCTCGGGCCTGGAGGTGGTGGCGACGGGGCTGCGCAACCCCCAGGAGCTGGCCTTCGACGACCTCGGCAACTGCTTCACCTGCGACAACAACACCGACGGCGCGGACCGGACCAGGCTCGTGCACGTCATGGCGGGGGGCGACTCGGGCTGGCGGGGGCCGGTGCAATACCTTCCCGACCGCGGCCCCTTCAACCGCGAGCAGCTGTGGCGCACCCCCTTCGAAGGACAGGCCGCCTGGGTGCTGCCCCCGGTGGGGCACGTGGGCGCCGGGCCGGCGGGCTTCGCCGCCTATCCGGGCACGGGCCTGACGCCGTGGTTCGCGGGGCGGTTCTTCCTCGCCGACTTCCGCGGCACCGCCGCCACGAGCCTCGTCCACACCTTCCGCATCCGCCCCCGCGGCGCCTCCTTCGAGATGGCGGACCACGACGAGACCTTCCGCCACGTCCTCGCCACCGACGTGGAGGTCGGTCCGGACGGCGCGCTGTGGGTCAGCGACTGGGTGCAGGGCTGGGAGGGCGAGGGGAAGGGGCGCCTGTGGCGCTTCCTCCCGGCCGCCGGCGACACGGCCCGTGACGCGGTCGTGGCCGAGGTGCGCGGCCTGCTCGGCGGCGACTGGATCACCCGCGATGCGGAGGCCCTCCGGGCCCTCCTCGGCCACGCCGACCGGCGCGTGCGGCGCGAGGCGCAGTTCGAGTTGGTGCGGCGCGGCGACGGTGCCCGATTGGCCGCGGTGGCGCGGGGCGAGGCGCCGCGGCTGGCGAAGGTGCACGCCCTCGAGGGGCTCGGCCAGATCCTTCGGGCGGCCGCCCGGGCCGGCCGCACGACCGCCGAGGCGCTCCCCGCGATCCTCGCCGCCACGGCCGATGCCGACGCCGACGT
>CAISKG010000375.1 GCA_903885855.1 uncultured Planctomycetaceae bacterium | reverse complement strand
TCGACGTCCTCGCCGCCGCGATCCTGTTCTCGACCGCCGGCGGCGTCATCAAGCTCACCACCCTCTCCGGCTGGCGACTGGCCGGGCTGCGGTCGCTGGTGGCGGCGTTGTTCATCCTCGCGGCGCTGCCGGCGGCGCGTGTCTGGCCGCGCCGCGGCCAGTGGCCGGCGGCGGTCGCGATGGCCGTGACGGTGCTGTTGTTCGTGCTGGCCAACCGGCTCACCACCGCCGCCAGCGCCATCTTCCTGCAGGCCACGGCGCCGGTGTGGCTGCTGCTGCTGGCGCCCGTGTTCCTCGGGGAGTCGCCGCGCCCACGCGACGTCGCCGCCGGCGCGGCCATGGCCGCCGGCATGGCGCTGATGTTCTCCGCGCCGGCGCCGCACACCGCGCTTGCGCCCGATCCACGCACGGGCGACGTGCTCGCCGCCACCACGGGGCTCACCTGGGCGCTGGTCGTGCTCACGCTGCGGCGGGAGCAGCGCGACGGCGCCGGCAACGCCGCGCCGGTGATCGTGGCGGGCCACCTGCTGGCCTTCCTGGCGGCGGTCCCCTTCATGGCCGGCGGCGGGGCGATCGGCGCGCGGGATCTGGCGCTCGCGGGCGCGCTCGGCGTGGTGCAGGTCGGCCTCGCCTCGGTCCTCCTCCTCCGCGGCGTCCGCCGGGTGCCGGCGATCGAGACGTCGCTCCTGATCCTCCTCGAGCCCGCGCTGAGTCCGCTGTGGGCCTGGCTTCTGGCCGGCGAGCGCCCGACGGCGACGGCGCTCGTCGGCGGCGCGGTGATCCTCGGCGCGGCACTCCTCCACGCGGTGCGGGCGGCAACGTCCCCCGCGAGCGTGGCCGACGAGCGCACCGCCGACCGCTAGACTGTCGCCCGACGGCCCCCGGGCCGCCGCCGATCCCCACTTCCGCCGGAGCCCGCCCATGCCCCGACTTCCCGTCGCCGCGCTCCTCGCCGGCCTGCTCGTCGGGCTCGTCGCCCCCCCGGCCGCCGCCGCCCTCCGCGCCGGCGCGGCCACCGTCGACATCACCCCCGCGCGGCCGGCGGCGCTGTGGGGGCAGATGCACACGCGCGTCTCGACGGGGGTCGCCTCCCCGATCACGGCCACGATCCTCGTGCTCGAGTCCGACGGCGACGGCGGCGCCGGGGGGCTGACCACGTTCGTGGCCTGCGACCTGGTGGCGATCCCCGAGGCGGCCCTCGAGGCCATCCGCTCGCGCGTCGCCGCGAGCATCCCCGGCTACCCCGTGGAGCGGATCGTGGCCAGCGCCACCCACACCCACACCGCCCCGGTCCTCCTCGAGGGGGTGTACGAGATCCCCCAGGGGGTGACCGGTCCGACGGAGTACGTGGAGTTTCTCGCCGGGAGGATCGCGGCGGGCATCGTCGAGGCGCACGGGGCGCGGCGGCCCTGCACCGTGGGGTGGGGGATGGGGCACGCGGTCGTCGCCCACAACCGGCGGAGCGTCTACGCCGACAACAGCGCCGTGATGTACGGCGCCACCGACCGGACCGACTTCCGCATGCTCGAGGGCTACGAGGATCACGGCCTCGACGCCCTCTTCGTGTGGGACGCCGCCGGGGCGCTGATGGCGACGGCGATCCTCGTCGCCTGCCCGGCCCAGGAGGTGGAGGGGGACGGCCGCATCGACGCCGACTTCTGGCATCCGGTGCGCGGCGCGATCCGCGCCGCGCACGGCGACGGCGTCCACGTCCTCGCCTGGTGCGGCGCCGCCGGCGACCAGTCGCCCCATCTGGTGTTCCGCAAGGCCGCGGAGGAGCGCATGCGGCGGCTGCGCGGCCTTTCGCGGCTCGACGAGATCGCCCGGCGCGTCGTGGCCGGCTGGGAGGAGGCGCGGGCCGGGGCCGAGCGCGAGCGCCACGCCGACGTCCCCCTCGAGCACCGTGCCGACCGGGTCGAGTTGCCGCGGCGCACGGTGAGCGAGCGCGAATTCGAGCTCGCCCGGGAGAAGATCCGCGAGCTCTCCGCCTCGCCCGGCAACGCCACGCTCGTGTGGTGGCACGGGGGCGTGGTGGCGCGCTGGGAGCGCCAGCAGTCGGGCGACGTGCCCCCCTTCCGCACCGAGGTCCACGTGGTGCGGATCGGCGACGTGGCGATCGCCACCAACCAGTTCGAGCTGTTCACCGACTACGGCGTGGCGATGAAGGCACGCAGCCCCGCCTGCAGACTTCGTCGTGCAACTCGCCGGCCCCGGCACCTACCTCCCCAGTCCCCGCGCGGCGCGGGGCGGGGGCTACAGCGCCGTGGCGGAGAGCAACGAGGTCGGCCCCGACGGCGGGCAGGTGCTCGTGGAGCACACCCTCGAGCGGCTCGCCGAGCTCTTCCCCCCGGCCCCCTGACCCCCGAGCGCGGCCGTCGCGGCCGCCATCCGCCATGCCCCGCCCGAAGCCCCGCGCCGCCTCCGCCCCCCGGCCGACCCCGGCCGACACGACCGGGGCCGTCCGCGCACTCTCGCACGACCCGGTCATGCGCCGCGTGATCGCGGCCGTGGGGCCGCTCCGCGAGTACTACCGCGAGCGGACCGACTTCGAGACGGTGACGCGGATCATCGTCGGCCAGCAGCTCTCCTACGCGGCGGCGACCACGATCTGGGGTCGCGTCCGCGCCCTCGAGCCCCGCTGGCGTGCCGCGACCGTGGCGGAGCTCGCGCCAGAGGCGCTGCGGGCCGCCGGGCTCAGCCGCAGCAAGACCGACTTCATCCTCGGCGCCGCCCGGCGCGTGGCCGACGGCGATCTCGACTTCCGCCGCGTGCGCCGCCTCGACGACGCGGCGGCCGCCGAGGTGCTGCGGGGCATCAAGGGCTTCGGTCCCTGGTCGGTGGAGATGTACCTGATCTTCGCCCTCGACCGGCCCGACGTGTTCAGCGTCGGCGACGCGGGGCTGCGCCGCGCCGTGTGCAGCCTGTACGCCCTGCGCCCCACCGACTACGAGCGGCGCATCGGCCCCCTCTCCGACCGCTGGCGGCCGTGGCGGAGCCACGCCTGCCGCTACCTCTGGGCGTGGCTCGAGGTCGACGCGGGCTGACCTCCGACGCTCACAGGGGCGCTCGACCTTCGCGCAGGAGGATCACCCGATCGGCCCGCAGTCCCTCGTGCCGATCCTCGCCGCCCCCCGGCCAGCGCACCTCGATCCGCTCCACCGCGTGGGCCGGGCCGAGGCCGAAATGGAGGCGGGTGCCGTGGTGCCCCTGGTAGCCGCGGCCGGCGTGGACCTGCGCCACCGCCGTCCGCCCGCCGGCCACGACGCGCACGCGCGCCCCGATGGCGTCGCGGTTGCCGGTGCGCCCCACCAGCCGCAGTTCCACCCATCCGGGCGCGGGATCGGCGCCCGCGGCGCTCGTGTTGGCGATCACCGTCGGCCGGTCGCGCCAGTTGGCCACCACGACGTCGACGCGGCCGTCCCCGTCGAGATCGTCCACCCCCACGCCGCGGCTGGAGGCCACCACCGCCATGCCCGAGCCGGCACGCGCGGAGACGTCCTCGAAGCGGCCGCCGACGTTGCGCAGCAGCACGTTGGCCACCCGCAGGCGCGTCGCCGGCCACCATCGCTCGACCTGCTCGTTGAAGTCGCCGGTGGCGACGAACAGGTCGGGGAGGCCGTCGTCGTCGAAGTCGGCGAAGGCGTTGCCCCACTTCACGTGGGCCACGAGCCCCTCCGCCGCGCGGGCGGCGAGGGTGGCGTCGTCGAAGAAGCCGCCGGCGTTGCGGTAGAGCGTCGGGGACTCGCTGGAGAAGGTGGTGGTGTGGAGGTCGATCCTCCCGTCGCCGTCGTAGTCCGCGGCGTCGATCCCCATGTTGCCCTGGGCCCGGCCGTCGGCGTCGAACGCCGTCCCCGCCTCGACGGCCTTCTCGGCGAATCGGCCCCCGCCGTCGTTCTCGAAGAGGTAGTTCGCGGTCGCGTCGTTCATCACGAACAGGTCGACGTCGCCGTCGTCGTCGTGGTCGGCGGCGATCACCCCCATCCCGTGGCCCCGCATGCCCCCCAGCCCGGCCGCGGCGGTGGCGTCGGCGAACGCCCCGTCGCCGAGGTTGCGGTAGAGCACGATGGCGGCCGGATCGTGGTCGAGGGGGCTCGGATAGGCGGCCACGCCCTCGATGGTGCGCTCCGGCGCGGCGGCGGCGTCGAAGACGATGTAGCCGGGGGCGAAGATGTCGAGGAGGCCGTCGCCGTCGACGTCGGCCAGCGCCGTACCGGCGCCGATCTCCCCGGCCCCCGGCACGCCCGCGGCCTGGGTCGCGTCCTCGAAGGTGCCGTCGCCACGGTTGCGGAGGAGCAGATTCGGACCGGCTCGCGTCACGTAGAGATCGGCGTCGCCGTCCTCGTCGTAGTCGCCGGCCGCCACCCCCATGGCGAGGCCGTCGTGGGCGACGCCCGCCGCGGCGGTGACGTCGCGGAAGCGGAGGCCCCCCTCGTTGCGGTAGAGGCGACTGGTGTGGCCCCGGCGCGCGACCCCCTCGATGGCCATCTCACCGCCGAGGAAGAACAGGTCGTCGCGGCCGTCGCCGTCGTAGTCCACGATCGCCACGGCGCCCGACACGGCCTCCGGCGCGTACCGCGCCGCCGGGGTGCCGGCGTCGTGCACGAATCCGATTCCGGTGGCGTCGGTGACGTCGAGGAGCTGGATCGGGCAGCCACGATCCCCCAACGGAGGCGCCGGCGGGGCGGGCGACGACGGCGCCGCCGCCACGTCGGCCGCGGCGGCGCCCGGCGGGGCGGGATCGGGGCGGCGGGCGCACCCCAGAACCGGCAGGATGGCGAGCGTCCCCGCGAGGAGGGACGATCCCACGCGACCGGCCCCCCGGCTCATCGGGCCCCCTCGAGCTGGCCGAGCGTGGCGCGGTAGCGCGGGTCGTCGGGGGCGAGGGCCACCGCACGCCGCAGCGCCCGGATGGCCTCGTCGCGCCGGCCGTTCCGCAGCAACATGTCGGCCAGCACGTACTCGTGCGCCGCCGAGGGATCGATCTCCACCGCGCGCCGCGCCTGCACCAGCGCCGCGGCGGGGTCGCGCTTCGACACGAGCCGCGCCGAGAGGGCGAGCCCCCCGGCGTGGTCGGGGGCGACCGTCGCCAGCCGGGCCAGCGCCTCCTCCGCGCCCTCCGCGTCGCCGGCGGCGGCGGCGGCTTCGGCGAGGCCGAACCAGGCGGCGGCATCCTCCGGCCGGGCGGCGCACCAGGCGCGGCGCACGGCCAGCGCCTCCGACGCCCGGCCGGAGCGCGCGTAGAGGCGGGCGAGCAGTTCGCGGGCCGAGCCGAAGTCGGGGTCGAGTTCCACCGCCCGCTGCCACCCGCGTTCGGCACGCGCCAGGTCGCCGCGGGCGGCGTGAAGCAGCGCGGCTTCGTTGTGCACGTCGGCAGCCCACACGCCGGGCGCCGCGCGATCGCTCGCCGCGGCGTCGCCCTCCCGATGGCGGCGTGCCTTCTCGTCGTCGAGCCGGACCACCTCGCGGAGGTGGGGCCGCGCGGCCTCGGCGTCGCCGCCGGCCTGGAAGAGCCTCCCCAGGCCATGGTGCGCTTCGCGCGACTGCCCGTCGATCGACAGCGCCTGCTCGAACGCCTCCCGTGCCTCCGCGGTCTCCCCTCGGGCCACGCGCGCCTTGCCCAGCGCGCACCACGCCTCGGCGACCCGCGGATGCGCCTTCACGAACACCTCCACCAACTCGACGGCGCCGTCGAAGTCGCCGCGCCGCAGGAGCGTGTCGGCCAGTTGCCCCGTCACTTCCACGGCCGCGGGATCCGCGGCCAGCGCCAGCCGGAAGCGGCGCTCCGCCTCCTCCAGATCGCCGCCGTCGAAGGCGGCCTCGCCGAGTCGGCGCTGGGCGTCGGCATCGTCGGGATCGATCGTGAGGCAGTGCTCCCAGACGCGCTTGGCCCCGTCGGCGTCGCCGTAACGGCGGTGCACGGCCGCCAGCACGCGCCACGCCGGGGCCGACCGCGGGAGGAGGCGGACGAGTTCCTCCGCCTCGTCGAAGCAGCCATCGCGGATCGCCGCCGCCTCGCGTTCCGTGTCGGAGTCGGCGACGGGGGCAAACGACGGCCTCGCCACCACCGGCCCCGGCGTGCCTTCCTCGACCGCCCGCTCCGGAACCTCCGCGGGCGGGCGCGCACACCCCCCGGCGAGCGCGACGACGAGGATCGCGATCGGGGCGCGGGGCGTCATGCGGCGGGCACAGCGGCTGGACACGATGGATGACTCCGCCGGGCGGACCCGCCGGCGCGGCGGGCACCGCTCACGTTGTATCGCGCCGCCGGGGGCCGTCGGGCGGCGGGGCCTTC
>CAISKG010000374.1 GCA_903885855.1 uncultured Planctomycetaceae bacterium | reverse complement strand
GGGCGAGGGTCTCGGCCAGGAGCAGGAGGTGGCCCGCGGTGGGATCGAGATCGGCGGCGCGCCGAGCCGCCTCGAGCGACGCGGCCGGATCGGAGGTCGCGAGGGCCTGCGAGAGGAGGGCATGCCCCTCGGAACGCCCCGGCGCCAGGGCCACCACCCGCCGCAGCGACTCCACCGCGTCCCCCGGGAGGCCGAGGGCGAGGGCGAGCTTGGCCTTGCCGAACCAGGCGGAGGGGTTGTCGGGCTCGGCGTCGCACCAGGCCTGGCGCACCCGCATCGCGTCGCGCGTCCGGCCGCCGTTCTCCATCAGCAGCGCGAGGGCCTCGCGGCTGTCGCCGTCGAGGGGATCGAGCTCCACCGCGCGCCGCCAGCAGATCGCCGCCCGCGCGGTGTCGCCGAGGCGCTGGAAGGCGCTGGCGGCCCAGAACTGCACCGTCGCCGCCCAGCCGTCGAGCGGCATGTCGGGCGCCTCCTCCATGCGCCGGTTCTCGCGCGACGACTCGCGCCGGTCTTCGAGCCGTCGCGTCAGCACCACCTGGACCGGCTCGCCCGCCTCGGCGCGGATCGACTCGCGCACGCCCTCCAGGGCGTCGCGCGAGGAGGGATCGACCTCGAGCGCCCGGCGGAAGGCGGCCCGCGCTCCCTCCGCCTTCCCCGAGAGGAGGCGGATCCTCCCCAGCAGGCACCATCCCTCGGCGATCTCCGGCCGGCCGACGACGAACGACGACACCAGCTCGGCGGCACCGATCAGGTCGCCGCGGGCGACGAGCGTCTCGGCGAGCCGATCGACCACCGCCAGCGCGTCGGGATCGATGCCGATCGCCTCCCGGTAGTGGTGCGTGGCCCGCTCCAGATCGCCCACCCGCGCCGCGGCATCCCCGAGATGCCGTTGCGCCGTGGCCTGCCGGGGATCGAGCGCGAGGGCCTTGCCCCAGGCCGCGCTGGCGCCCGAGGGATCGCCGAAGCGCTCGTGGACCACCCCCAGCAGCACCCATCCGGCCGGGTCGGCGGGGGCGGAGGCGAGGAGCGCCTCGGCGGTGGCGAAGCATTCGTCGCGGATCGCCGCCTCGCGCCGCTCCGCGTCGCTGCTCCCGACAGGGGGGAACTCCGGCCGGGCCGGGGCGTCGTCCGGCAGGGGCATCGGGTCGGGTTCGGCGACCGGCGCCACCACCGCGCGCGGCGTCTTCGGCGGCGGGAGCTTGAGTTCGGCCTCGCCGCAGCCGGCGGCCGCGACGACCAGCCAGACGGCCGCCGTCCAGCGCCGCACCGCCGACGTCCCTCGCCCCTCCACCGCGCCCTGCATCAGAGCCCCTCCGCACGCCCGCGAGCCCGCGGCGCGATTATGCGTCGCCGACGGCACGCGGGGCAACGCGGCGGACGGCCGCACGCCGGCCGCGGCGCGTCACAGCGAGCGCAGGAAGGCGGCCAGATCCTCGATCTCGGCCTCGCTGAGGGGCGCGGCACCGGAAACCCGCTCCGGGCTGTGGGGCCCGGCGAGGAGCCTCTCGAGGCTGCGGGCCCGGGCGTCGTGAAGCCAGGCGGTCTTGCGGAAGCCGGCCAGCAGCGTGGGGACGCTGTAGGACGGGTGCCGGTCGGCCTGCTTGCCGGTGCCGACGTCGTGGAGATCCTCTCCGGCGTAGCGCGGGCCGGCATGGCACCCGGCGCAGCCGGCGCGGTCGGAGAAGAAGAGCTCCCGGCCCCGGGCCGCCGCGGGCTCGAGGCCGCCGTCGGCCGCCCGGAAGGGGCTCGGCGGCGCTTCCAGGCCGACGAGGAACGCCTCCAGCGCCGCCACGTCGGCCTCCTCGGGGGCGGGCGCCTGCATCGTGTCGATCATCGACTTGCGCACGGACGCGGTGAGGTCCTCCTGCCAGCCGTGCCAGGTCCAGGGGCCGGTGTCGGCCAGATGCCACAGCGGCAGCACCGTCTTGTAGGTCGCCACGGAGCCGTCGTTGAGGGTGTCGAACGTGACGGTGTTGCCCCCTCCCTCCCAGTGGCAGGTGTGGCAGGAGTACCACTGGTCGAGGCTGCGGCGGGCGTCGTGGAAGATCGCCTCGCCCCGGCGGCGCAGCAGATCGGCCTCGGTGGGGCTCGCCCCGCGCGCCACCGGGATCGATCGCAGCACCGTCGACGCGGCGGCGTCGATCTCCTGCACGGCGTCGAGCAGGGCGTTGGCCACGAGCACCCGCCCCTCCGTCGGCGCGTGCGCCATGCCGAGCGGGCGCCCCCCGACCTCCAGCCGGCGGAAGCGCTCGGCGTCGGCCGCGAGATTCCCGTCCATCACCTCCTCGCCGCTGATCTGCGTCCAGGGGAGGGCGCGGTCGTGGCCGGGGTCGAGCCGCAGCACCTCGTGCGTGCCGCCGGCCGAGACCAGGATCGCGCCGTCACCCGCGGCGACGACGAGCCCGAGGACGTCCCCCACGGCCCTGCCGGAGACGTCGAGGGTGAGGCCGGCGAGGGATCCATCACCGAGGTCGAGCCGACCGAGCCGGCTGCCGGTGACCCACCCGCGGCGGATGTTGCCCGGGGAGGGATGGCCGCCGCCGTCGTAGGTGAAGCAGAACCACACCGTCCGGCCGTCGGCGGCAAAGGCGGGCTGGCCGAGGTTCAGCCCCTTGAAGGGATGGCGGGCGCGGAGCGTGCCGGCGGCCGTGTCGACGAGGTCGATCTCGCCCCCCGCGGCACACGCCACGGCGAGCGTGGCGCCGTCGGGCGCGAGCGCCACGAACCGGGGCAGGGGACCGACCGCCACCGGCGCGCCCACGCGTCCCGCCGACGGTCCCACCAGCGTCACCGGGACGACGTCGCCGGCCGCGGCGCGGGCCACCCAGGCCGTGCCGCCGTCCGCGGTCACCGCCACCGCATGCGGCTCCATCCCCACCCTCACGCGCAGGCGTTCGTCGAGGCGGCCGGCGGCGGCGTCGAGGAGCACGAGGTCTCCCGACTCGCAGACCGCCACCAGGCTCCCGGCTCCGGCGGCGGCGATCGCGGCCGGACGGGCGCCGATCGCGCGCTCGTCGACGAGCACACCGCCGGCGAGATCGAGGAGCGACACGGTGCCCGACGCCCGGTTGGCGCTGGCGGCGTGCCGGCCGTCGGCGGTCGCGGCGACGGCGACGGGGGTCCGCCACACCGGCTCCGCGGCGGCCGGAACCGTCGCCGCGCATCCGGCCGCGCAGAGGACCGCCAGCAGCGATCGCCGCCTCCGCGACGCCCCCGCGCGTCGATCCGCCCCGTCGGTCACGGCCATCGGCCACCTCGCTTTGCAGCCCGGTCCTCGTCGCGACGCCGCGGGCGGTGTCGGGCGACACGCGCCGGTCCCGCGGCGCCTCAAACCTAGCAGGCGATGGCGGCCCGCGTCACGGCCGGGGGGCGGCCCGGTGTCACGGGCGGTCGATGCGCACCGTGAGGAAGTGGGTGGCGCAGCTGATGCAGGGATCGTAGCTGCGCACCAGCTGCTCGCAGCGCAGCGTCGCGCCGGCGTCATCCATGGCGAGCGCCTCGGGGAGGCCCGCCCGGAGATCGGCCTCGATCCGGGCCTGGTTCTGCGAGGTCGGTGGCACGATCGCGGCCGCCTCGATCCGGCCGGCGGCGTCGAAGGCGTAGCGGTGCCAGAGGAGCCCGCGCGGGGCCTCGGTGGCGTGCGCTCCGGCACCCGCCCGCGCCGGCAACGCCGCGCACGGCCCGCGCGTCCCGCGGTCCCAGGCGGCCGCCAGCGCCATCCCCTCCTCGCAGGCGGCGGCGATCTCCACCGCGCGGGCCACGATCGACCGGAAGGGGTTGCGCTCGGGGCGGCCGAGACCGGCGGCGGCCGCGGCTCGCGCCGCGCGCGGCGGGAGCCGGTCGCGGCACAGGTTCACGCGCGCAAGCGCCCCCACGCGGTACGGCGTGCCGCCCGGCTCGCGCAGGCAGTGCAGCGCGGTGCTCCAGGGAACCTGCCGCTCGGCGAAGTGTGCGCGGAAATCGTCGACGTCGGCGACGAGGCCGGCGCTCGAGGCGATCCGCCCCTCCAGGATCGGATACTCGTCGGGATGCGCGAGCGCCACCTCCTCGGCCTCCGGGGCGAGCGTGGGGAAGGGGAGATCGGCGACGCGCGACACCAGCTCGAGCGCGTCGCCGAGGCCCCGTTCGAGATCGGGGACGAGGCCGCGCACGGCCGCGGCCTCGGGCCAGCGGTGGAATCCCCCCACCGCCACGTTCACCGGGTGGACGGCACGGCCCCCGACGACCTCCATCACCCGGTTGCCCAGCGCCTTCATGCGGAATCCCGCCTCCACGAGCGCGGGATGATCGGCCGCCATGGCGAAGCCGCTCTCGTAGCCGAGGAAGTCGGGAAGATGGAGGAGGTGGACGTGGAGGGCGTGGCTCTGGATCCATTCCCCGCAGTACAGCAGCCGCCGCAGCGGCGCCACGGCCGGGTCGGGCTCGACGACGAGCGCTTTCTCGAGCGCCCGGCAGGCGGTGAGCTGATAGGCCACCGGACAGATGCCGCAGATCCGCGCCACGAGGTCGGGCACCTCCGCGAGCGGCCGGCCGACGAGGAACTTCTCGAAGAACCGCGGCGGCTCGTAGATGTTGAACTCCACGATCTCGGCCCGCCCGTCGACGACCCGGACGCGGAGCGCCCCCTCCCCCTCGACGCGCGAGAGCGCCCCCACCGCGATCGTGCGGATTCCCCGCACGGAGCCCGCGCCGTCGTCGCTCATGGCGCGGGCTCCCCGGGCGCGTCCGCGAGGCGCTCCGCCTCGGCCCGGAAGGCGGGGGCCCAGCCGCAGATCCCGCGCACGAGCGGCAAGAGCCGGCCGCGCGGCGTGCCCGTGGCCTCGTAGTGCGCCGACAGCGCGGGGAGATTCGTCGCCTCGGCGGGGCCGAAGCAGCCGAAGCACTCGCGGCCGTGCGCCGGGCACAGCGCGCCGCAGCCGGCCTGCGTCACCGGGCCGAGGCAGGGGATGCCGCGCGTGACGGCCACGCAGACGACGCCCGCCGCCTTGCACTCGGCGCACACGCTCGTGGAGGGCACGCGCGGCGTGCGCCCCGTCGCCAGGGCGACGAGCACGTCGGCCAGTTGCGCCGTGTCGACGGGGCAGCCGCGCAGCTCGAAATCCACCGGCACGTGCTCGGCGATGCCGGTGCTCGTGGCGAGCGCCTCGATGGTGTCGGGGGAGGCGTACACGGCAGCGACGAAGTCCTCGACGCGGCCCCAGTTGCGCAGGGCCTGGATGCCGCCGGAGGTCGCGCAGGCGCCGATCGTGAGGAGGAAGCGGCACTGCCGGCGCACCTCGCGGATCCGGACGACGTCCTGCGGCGTCGACACCGAGCCCTCCACGATGCCGACGTCGTAGGGGCCGGGCTCGACGCGGCTCGAGGCCTCGAGAAACTGCACGAACTCGATCCTGCCCAGCAGCGCCGGCCAGCGCCCGACCGCGTCGAGCAGCTGCAACTGGCAGCCGTCGCAGGAGGCGAACTTCCACACCGCCACGCGCAGGCGCCGTGCCGGCACCGGTCCCGCCCCGTGGTCGCCGTCCGGCAGCGTGCTCACAGTCCGGGAATCTCCAAGAGCCGCGCCACCCGGTCGTAGCGGAACACCGGCCCGTCGAGGCAGACGAAGAAGGGCCCGAACTGGCACAGCCCGCACTGCCCCACCGCGCAGCTCATCGGCCGCTCCATCGACACCCACACCCGCTCCGGGCCGATCCCCACGCCGGCGGCGGCCGCCGCCACCGCCCGCATCATGCCGTCGGGACCGCAGCAGAGCACGCCGGCGCGCCGTCCGTCGCCCAACCTGGCGACGAGGTCGGTGACCAGGCCCACCGCCCCCCGCCAGCCGGCGTCGGCCGACTCCACCACCCGCTCGACCTCGATGCCGGCGGCGCGCCACGCGGCATCCTCGCCGGCGTAGAGCAGCCCCGCGGGGGCCTTGGCTCCCGCGAGCACCACCACGCGCCGGTAGGCGTTGCGTTGCCGCGCCAGGGTCAGGATCGCCGCGCGCTGCGATGCCAGGCCCAGCCCCCCGGCGACGACGATCACATCCCCCCCCTCGAGCGCCCCGAGCGGCCAGGGGGTGCCGAACGGCCCCCGGAGGAGGATCTCGTCGCCCTCGCAGCGTCGCGCGAGCGCGTCGGTGACGTTGCCCACGGCGCGGACGGTGTGGGTGAGCCGGTGCGGCGCGTCCGGATCGGACGCGATCGAGATCGCCGCCTCCCCGATGCCGGGGAGGAGGAGCATGTTGAACTGCCCCGGCCGGAAGCGGTAGGCCTCGCGGACCGCGGAATCGCACAGCTCGAGGTCGTAGCCGCGCACGCCCGGCGCCTCGTCGCGGATGGCGACGATCCGCGCGGCGTGCGAGCGCCACGGATCGGCCGCCAGGCTCCCCGGCAGCGCTGCCCGGCCGGCGGGAGGCGGCGTCATGCCCGTCCCCCTTCGGAGGCCGGCGGCGGGGCGCGCAGGGCCGCCACCTCCGCGGTGAGATCGATCCCCACCGGGCACCACGTGATGCAACGGCCGCAGCCGGTGCAGCCCGACACGCCGAACTGGTCGATCCAGCCGGCCAGCTTGTGCGTCAGCCACTGCCGGTAGCGGGCGGCGGTGGAATGGCGCACGGCGCGGCCGTGCATGCGCGAGTGGTCGAGGGAGAAGCAGCTCTCCCAGCGCCGCTCGCGCTCGACGCGCTCGGCGTCGAGCGCGGGGATCTCGGTCACGCTCGCGCAGAAGCAGGTCGGGCAGACGAGCGTGCAGTTCGTGCACGCCAGGCAGCGCGCGGCCACGTCGTCCCAGCGCGGGTGGTCGAGGCGATCGAAGAGCAGGTCGCGCAGCCCCTCGGTGTCGAGGTGCCGCTCCCCGGGGCCGCGCGCGGCGAGGCGGGCGGCCGTGGCCCGGGGCACCGCCGCGGAGAGTTCCGAGTCGGCGGGGGCGAGGCTCCCGGCCAGCCCCTCGGCCCGGAGTCGCCCGAGGATCGCGGCGCCGCGGAGCGTGCCCGCGCGGCAGGCGAAGCGCCGCGCGGCCGAGGGCTCGATGCCCAGATCCTCCGCGGCCGAGCCGGCCGGTCCCGGCCCCAGATCCACGAGCGTCAGGTCGGCGACGCGGCCGGCCCCGGCGTCGCAGGCGGCCGGTCCGCTGCCCGTGGAGTGGCAGAAGCAGGTGGGGGCCGCGCGGCGGCAGTCGACCGCGACGAGGATGAGATCGCGGCGCCGGGCCTGATAGGCAGGATCGACGTGCCCCGAGCCGAGGAACACCCGGTCCTGGATCGCCAGCGCCGCCAGGTCGCACCCGCGCACCCCGACGACGGCCAGCGCCCGCGGCGCTCCCTCGGGCGGGCGCGAGCGCCAGCCCTCGGCACCGCGCTCGAGCAGCGCCACGGTCTCGCGGGGCGGAAAGAGGAAGTTCTTGAGCGAGAAGGGGCCCACCACGTGATCGAAGGGGCCCGCCGAGGCGTCGGCGTGGAGCCGGTAGCGGCCCCCTTCCTGCTCGTCGATCCAGCCGACGGGCAATTCGGCCGCCGACGCGATCTCACGCAGCACCACCGCCCCGTCGGCGACCGTCGGCCCGATCACCCGGTGGGTCTCGGCGAGGATGCACACGAGCCGGTCGAGCCCCGCGGGGCCGAGTTCGAGCGGCGCGGCGGTGTCGGTTGGCGGGCCCACGGGCGGGAGTCTCGACGGGGCGGGGCCGGTCGCCGGGCAGTCTACCCCCGGGGAGGGCCGGCGGATCAGGCGTGGCGGTTGAGGCCCCGCAGCGCCGCGGCGAGCCCGTCGCGGAACGCGGGGTGGGCGATCGAGAGGAGCAGCCGCCCACGCTCGGCGAGCGTGCGGCCGTGGAGATTGACGGCGCCGTGCTCGGTGACGACCCAGTGGACGTGGCCGCGCGTCGTCACCACGCCGCCCCCGGGGGCGATCTCGGGCACGATCCGCGACACCGTGCCGCCGGCGGCGGTGGAGGGCAGGGCGATGATCGGCTTGCCGCCGCGGCTCATCGCGGCCCCGCGCATGAAGTCCATCTGCCCGCCGATCCCGCTCCAGATCCGGTGCCCGATGGAGTCGGCGCACACCTGCCCGGTGAGATCGACCTGGAGGGCCGAGTTGATGGCGGTCATCCGCTCGATCTTGCGGATGGCCAGGGTGTCGTTGGTGCGATCGCAGGGATGGAACTCGACCAGGGCGTTATCGTCGACGAAGTCGAAGAGGCGGCGCGACCCGGCCACGAAGCTCGTCACCGAGCGCCCCGGATGGATGGCCTTGCAGCGGTTGGTGATCACCCCCGATTCCACGAGCGCCACGACGTCGTCGGAGAACATCTCGGTGTGGATGCCGAGATCCCGCCGGTCGCCGAGCCGCCGCAGGACGGCGTCGGGGATCGCGCCGATGCCGAGCTGCAGGCAGGCCCGGTCCTCCACCAGCCCCGCCACGCGCTCCCCGATCGCGTCGGCGACGGCGGAGTCTTCCGGCGGCTCGCGTTCGTGGAGGGGACGGTCGCTGGTGCAGAACGCCGCCACCGCCTCCAGGGGCAGGCCGGAATGGCCGTGGGTGCGCGGGCAGCGGTCGTTGATCTCGGCCAGCACCAGCGCCCCGCAGTCCACCGCGGCGCGCGTGGCGTCGACCGAGGTGCCCAGCGTGCACTGGCCGTGGCGGTCCGGGGGCGAAAGCTGGACGAGCGCCGCGTCGAGCCGTACCTGCCCGGAGGCGAAGAGCGCCGGGATGTCGGAGAGGAAGATCGGCACGAAGTCGGCGTGCCCGGCCGCCACGCCGGCGCGGAGCGACGCGCCGGTGAAGAGCGACACCGAGCGGAACCGTCCGCCGCAGCCGTCGGCGGCGAAGGGCACGGGCCCCTCGAGGTGGAGGTGCCAGAGGCGCACGTCGCGCAGATCGCCGCGCCGGCAGAGCGCCTCCAGGAGCGTCGACGGCGTCGCCGCCGCCCCCTGCACGAAGACGTTCATGCCGCTCTCGATCCGCGCCACCACGGCGTCGGCCGAAGCCGCCCGCGCCCGCCAGGCCGCCGGTGCCCCGCTCATGGTTCCCTCTCCCCGCGGGTGGCCGCCCGGAGCCGCGCGACCATCCCTCCGAGCGTCCTCTCCGGCTCGGCCAGCTCCGTCGCCCCGAGCCTCGCGCCGAGCACCGGCCGCGGGCCGCCCGGCGCCACCTCCGAGGCCCCGAGCGGCTCGCGCGCGGCCAGCTGCGCCCGCAGGATCTCGACGGTGGCGTCGGAGGGATCGCCGCCCTGGCGCGCACGCCGCTCCACCCGCTCGCGGAGCGTGGCCTCGGGGAGGTCGATGTCGAGCCAGGCGAGGGGCGCG
>CAISKG010000373.1 GCA_903885855.1 uncultured Planctomycetaceae bacterium | reverse complement strand
GGCCGACGGTTCGTGGCAGGCCGCGAGCGCCGCGCGACGGCCGCCGGGTCGCCGGCCCGCGGCTCGTATTCGGAGAGAAGGAAGTGGACGAAGGGATTCGTGCCCGGATCGAGCGGGCGCGGCCGCCGGGCGAGGTAGCCGGCCGCGGAGAAGCCGCGCACCGTCTGGCGGCGCTCCCGCCAGCCGCAGGCGAGGAAGTGGCCCAGCGGCTCGATGCCCGCCAGCGCCACGTCGGGATTGCGCTCCAGATACCAGCCGACGTCGAAGAGCGGGTGCGGGCGCCGCCCCTCCTTCCAGCCGATCGTCAGGTAGTGCGTGAGCGGATCGACGCCCGAGGCCGCGACGTCGGGATGCTCGGCCAGGTAACGCGGCGCGTCGAAGGCGGGATGGGGGCTGCGCCCCTCGCGCCAGCCGCGCGAGAGCCAGTGCAGCAGCGGCTCCGTGCCCGCGGCGGCGACGTCGGGATTGCGCGAGAGGTACCAGCCGACGTCGAACACCGGATGCGGCGCGCGCCCCTCGCGCCAGCCATGCTCGACGTAGTGGGCCAGGGGATCGGTCTTCGAGGCGGCCACGTCGGGGTGGCGCTCGAGATACCACGGCGCGTCGAAGAGGCGACGCGGGCTGTGGCCCTTCCGCCATCCGCGCCGCCGGTAGTAGGCCCAGGGGCGCCAGCGCAGCAAGCGGCGGCCGGCGCCGTAGGTCGCCACGTACCACGCGGCGTCGAAGTAGGGGCGGAGATCGGGTGACCGGCGCGAGGACATTCCCTGGCCTCCCCTGGGGGACGTTCGGCGTGCGGCATGCCCGCGGACCGGCGGACGCTCCGCCCGGCGCCGCGGACGGCGGTGAAGTACCCGGCGGCACGGGGGCGGGAAAAGCCCGAACCGCCGGGCGCGACGGCAGCGGGGCAATCTGGGCGGGATGCCACGGCTGGGCGGCGTACCGGAAGCGTTGACACGCCCGCGGCCACGTGAAACAACCCGCGCGGACCCCGCCACGACCGCTGCAGAGGTTTCCGGCATGGACGTTCCCCCCAGGGCGGCCCCCCCTCCGGCGCTCCTCGTCACCGGCATGCACCGGTCGGGAACGTCGCTGTTGACGTCGATCCTCGCCGCCGCGGGGGTCCACGTCGGCGACCAGTTGATGGGCGCCGCGGAGAGCAATCCGCACGGCCACTTCGAGGATCTCGAGTTCTACGCGCTCCACCAGCGCGTCCTCGCGGCCAACGGGCTCTCGCGCGAGGGCTTCACCTGCCAGGCGCCGATCGACGTGCCCGCCGCGGCTCGCGCCGAGGCGATGGCGCTCGTCGACAGGCGGCGCGCGGCGGGGCGGCTGTGGGGCTGGAAGGATCCGCGCTCGACGCTGTTCCTCGACCTCTGGGCCGATCTGCTCCCCGAGGCCCGCTACGTGTTCGCGTTCCGCCCGTGTGGGAGGTGGTGGATTCCCTCTTCCGGCGCGGCGACGATCCGTTCGTCCTCAATCCGCGCTTCGCGATCGAGCTCTGGGTGGCCTACAACAAGCGCATCCTGGAGTTCGTCCGCTCCCACCCGGGGCGCTGCCTCCTCCTCGAGACCCGACGGGTGGCAGGCGATCCGGCGCTCGTGGTGGAGCGGGTGGCGGCGCTGTGCGGCGCCACGCTCGGCGCGCCGGTCGATCGCTACGATCCCACGCTGCTCGTCTCGGAGCCCTCGCCCCACCGGGCGGTGCTCGTGCAGGGGTTGTGCCCCGAGGCGATGCAACTCCTCGACGAACTCCGCCGCGCCGCCGGCGAATCGCCCGCCCCCGTTCACTCCCTGCGACGCACCGAATCGTCCGCCGAAGCCGGGCTCGCCGAATGGCTCCGCTCGGCCGCGTCGCAGCGCGCCGCCGTCGCCGAGTGCCGCGGCGCCCTCGAGCAGGTGGCCCGCCTCCGCGAGCGGCTCGCCGAGGCCGACGCGCGGCTGGCCGCGGAGCGCGCGGCGACCCTGGAGCTCTCCACCCGGATCGCGGCGGCCGACGAGGAGCGTGCCGCCCTCCATGCGCTCATCGACGCCGAGCGGCGCCACGGCGACGAGATGGCCGTCGCCCACGGCCTCGAACGCGAGGCGCTGACCGCGGCCCACGACGCCGAGCGGCTCGAATTCGATTCCCGGCTCCGGGCCCTCGTCGCCGAGCACGACTCGCAGCGTCGATCGCTCGACGCCAGGCTCGACGCGCTGAGCGCCGCGCTGGCCGACCGGGACGTGGCCCTCGCCGCGCGCGACGCCGATCTGGCCGCGCGCGACGCGGCCCTGGCCCTCCGCGACGCCGACCTCGCCGACCGCGCGATCTCCCTGGCCGCGCGCGACGCCGAATGCCGGCAGTTGGAGGCCGCCCTGGCCGCCCGCGACGCCGAATGCCGGCAGTTGGAGGCCGCCCTGGCCGCGCGCGACGCCGAATGCCGGCGATCGGAGGCCGCCCTGGCCGCGCTGCGCCGCGACCTCGCCGCCCGCGACATGCGGCACGAGCGCGACGTCGAGGCCCTCGCCGAGGCGCTCGACGCCGAGCGGCGCGCCATGACGCTGCGCCTCGACGACGCCGCCCGGGCCCTCGACGCCTCGACGGCCGCCGCCGAGGACGACCGCCAGCGTGCCGCGACCCTCGCCGCGGAG
>CAISKG010000372.1 GCA_903885855.1 uncultured Planctomycetaceae bacterium | reverse complement strand
TTGGTCGACTTTTAACGTGGCCAGCCGACCAACCACGACACGCAATCTGAACCTCGTGCATCCGGTTGAAACCGGTACGCCCCCATATGGGTGTTGTGGGCTTCGTGAGCCCGGTGGACATCCTGGGTCGCGACCGCCGGCGATGGTATTCACCCGCGCTCGCTGCCAGTACGCGGCTGCCTTCCCGAAGGATCGGCCGCCACTCCCTGCATTCTAGCAGGCTCGCAGGCGCCGGACGGCCCGGCCCGGCCGACCACCGCCCCCCGCCCGCGACCGGCCCGGGCATGCCCCCGCCCGGCCGCCGTCCCTCGAACGGAGTGTCCGAGCGGGCGGCGGGCGACGGGCCGAGGCCCTACGGATCGGGAAACCTCGCGGGCTGTACCGGTCCTGGCGCGGCCGGGGCCGGTTCCGGTGGAAAAAATCGCGGCGGAATCCCTCCTTCGGCGCGGGGCGCGGAAAACTTGAGTCGGACAGGGAGAGCGTCGGCGGCACGGCCGTCCCGAGCCCCGTTGACTCCTTTTCCCTGGCCTCCGTACTCTTCCTAACGTCTTACGCTGGCGGGGCTTCGGCCCGCCGCACCTCTTCCTGGTGAACCTCCCATGCGCGCCCCCGGCCGCCTCTTCGCCCTCTCCCTTTCCGGCCGTCGTCCCCACCTCCGCGCCCTGCTGGTGGGGCTCGTGGGATCCTGCCTCGCCGGAGCCGCTCCGGCATCCGCGCAGGATTGGGCCAAGCAGATGTTCTCGGAGACGAGCCACAGTTTCGGCACCGTCGCCAAGGGGGCGAAGACCGAATACCGCTTCACCTTCCGCAACAAGTTCAAGGAGGACGTGCACGTCGTCGGCGTGCGCACCAGTTGCGGCTGCACGACGCCGAGCGTCACCAAGAAGGATCTCAAGACCCACGAGACCTCCGAGGTGGTCGCCGTCTTCAACACCAAGACCTTCGTCGGACAGCACGGCGCCACGCTCACCGTCACCTTCGACAAGCCCTTCCGGGCCGAGGTGCAGCTGCGCGTCACCGGCAACATCCGGGGCGAGGTGACCTTCGAGCCGCCGTTCATCGATCTCGGCAACGTCGACATCGGGAAGGAGGTGGAGCGGAAGGTGCGCGTCACCCATCTCGGCGGGACGCAGTGGGTGATCAAGGATGTGCGCAGTCTCAATTCCAATTACGCCGTCACGCTTTCGCAGCCCCTCCACACCGGCACGCAGTCGGTCTACGACCTGACGCTGCGGCTCAAGCCCGAGACCCCGGCCGGCGACCTCAAGGGGCAGCTGCTCCTGGTGACCAACGATCCCCGCGCCGAGCAGATCCCGATGGACGTCGAGGGGCGGGTGGTCGCCGAGGTGACGGTGAGCCCCCAGCTGCTCGCCCTGGGCACCGTGTCGCCCGGGAAGAGCGTGACGAAGAACGTCGTCGTCCGCGCCAACCGCCCCTTCAAGGTCACCGGTGTGGAGTGCGGCGCCGATGGCTGCATCACCTGCCCGGTGAAGGACGCGGCCGCGCCGGTCCACATCCTCCCGGTGACGTTCCAGGCCGGCGACGCGGCGGGGAAGGTGGAACGGCAGCTGCGCATTTCCACCGATCTGGGGGCCGGGGTCGTCCCCGCCGTCACCGTCCAGGCGACGGTGGAGGGCCAGCCGGCCGAGCCGGCCGCCAAGGCCGACCCGCAGACCTCGGCGCCGGGCCTGCCGGTGTCGACGCAGGCGGCCGCCCTGACGCTCCCCGCGGAGTGAGCGCGAACGAGCGCCCGGCGGCGAGACCGGCCGCCCCGGCTCGGGGCCGGCCGTCGGGGGCGGGCGTCGGCGCGGACGGTATCCTCCAGGCCCGGGCCCGTCAGCGCTCGGCCACCGGCTTCCACTCGCGCGGCGCCGGCCCGCAGTACTGCGACAGCGGTCGGATGATCCGGTTGTCGCCGATCTGCTCGATGACGTGGGCCGTCCAGCCGGCGGTGCGGGCGACGACGAAGATCGGCGTGAAGACGCTCATCGGCAGCCCCAGCGCGTGGTAGACGCGTGCTGCGGGCCAATCGAGATTCGGCCGCAGCCCCTTCCGCTCGAGCATCGTCCGCTCGACGGTGTCGGCGAGATCCTCGAGCGCCTCCCCCGGCGTGCCGGCCACCAGCCGCCGGCACATCCCTCCCAGCAGCCGGGCGCGGACGTCGCCGTCCTTGTAGACCCGGTGGCCGAAGCCCATCACCACCTGACGGGTGGCGAAGCGCTCCTCGAGCCACGGGATGGCCCTGTCGATCGAGCCGATCGCGGCCAGGTTTTCGAGCACCTGCTCGTTGGCGCCGCCGTGGAGCGGCCCCTTGAGGGCGCCGATCGCCGCGACGACGCTCGAGTGCATGTCGGAGCCGGTGCTGGCCACGGTGCGCGCGGTGAACGTGGAGGCGTTGAACTCGTGCTCGGCGTAGAGCACGAGCGTGGTGCCGAAGATGGCCTCCTCCTCCACGGTCGGCCGGCGGCACGTGAGGCGCTCGAGAAGGGCCCCGGCGAGCGGCCGATCGGGCCAGGCCCCGACCGGGCGGCCGGCGGAGAGGTCGAGCCAGGCGGCCAGGATCGCGGCGACCTGGCCGAGGAGCCGCTCGGCCTGGCCGAGGAGGGCGGCCCGCGGACCCGGCAGGAGGTCGAGCTCCACCTGCCCGAGCATGCTCACCCCGGTGCGCAGCGCGTCCATCGGCGCGGCGCCCGGCGCCCGCGCGGCGAGCAGCCGCAGCGCCTCCACCACGGCCGGATCGAGGTCGCGCGCCGCGGCGGCGATCCGGCCGGCGAAGGCGCCGCGTTCGGCCGCGGTGGGCAGTTCGCCGTGGAGGAGGAGGAAGGCCACGTCCTCGAAGTCGGCTGCCTCGGCCAGCGGGCCGATCGCGTAGCCGCGGTAGCGGAGGTCGCCGTCGAGGGAGCAGATCGCCGTCCGTCCGGCCACGACCCCGGCGAGGCCGCGGGCGAAATCGGACGCGGGGGGCACGGGCGCGCTCATGGTCGGCGGGCTCCTCCGGGGGCGGGGGCGGGAGCATGGGCGGCGATCCACGCCTCCGGGTGGGCGGGGTCGTAGCCGAGGAGATCGTACAGCGCCTCGCGCGACTGCATGAGATCCAGGAGGCTGGACTGCGTCCCCTCGTCGGCGATCACCGCGAGCGCCGCGTGCATCGCCTCCATCGCCACGCGCAGCAGCGTCACCGGGAAGAGGACGGCCGCGTAGCCGAGGTCGTCCAGTTCGTCGACGGTGAGGAGCGGCCCCATGCCGAACTCGGTCATGTTCGCCAGGAGCGGCACGTCGGCCCCGAAGGCGTCGCCGATCCGGGCGAATTCGTCGCGGTCGCGCGGCGCCTCGGGGAAGAGCCAGTCGGCTCCGGCGTCGCGGTAGCACTCCATCCTGCGCAGCAGCTCGTCGATGCCGTGCACCCCGCGGGCGTCGCTGCGCGCGATGATCACGGTGTCGGGGTCGCGGCAGGCGCCGCGCGCCGCGGCGATCTTCTCGGCCATCAGCGCGGCCTCGATCACCTGCTTGCCCGGCAGGTGGCCGCAGCGTTTCGTGCCCCCGCTGCCGCTGGCGGCGCCCGCCTGATCTTCCAGTTGGATCGCCGCCGCCCCCGCGTCCTCCAGCACCCGCACGCACTCCGCCACGGCGTCCGGCCCCCCGAAGCCGGTGTCGGCGTCGACCACCAGCGGCAGAGCGGCGGCCGCGGAGAGCAGCCGGGTGTGGGCGGCGAGCTGGTCGAGCGTCACCAGGCCGATGTCGGGCACGCCGTGGACCCCGGCCGACAGCACCGCTCCGGAGAGGTACATCGCCGGAAAACCCTCGCGCTCGATCAGTTTCGCGACCAATGCCAGCGGGGCGCCGGGGATGGCGATCGTGCCCTCGGCCACCGCCCGGCGGAGGAGCGAGGCTCGGGAGGGGACGCGGGACGCCGGGGGGGCGGGGTGATCCATCGGAAACGAAGTATCCTGACGGGGAGGACGACCGGACGGACGCGTTTATAGGACCGGAGTGGCGCGGGTGGAAAGCGACGGCTCGGTCGGCGGTGCGGACGGAGGAGCGCGGGGCCGTGGCCCGGCCGCGGTGCTCGTGGAGGTGGCCCTCGTGGCGCTCCTCTTCGCCGCGGCGGGTGCGTGGCCGACGCCCGACACCAACGAGGCCCATTATCTCACGCGGGCCCGCCATGGGTGGGATCCGGCCTGGCTCGAGGGCGATTTCTTCCTCGAATCGAGGGAGGCGCACGGTGTCTTCTCGTTCCTGATCGGTCCGCTGGCGGCCGAGTGGCCGCTGGGAAGCGCGGCCTGGGCGGGGCGCATCGCCGGATGGGGCGTGCTCGCCGCCGGGTTCGCCTTCGCGGCGTCGGCGGCGATCCCGGCGTCGGGCTGGCGGCTCGCGGCGGCGGCGCTGTTTTCGCTCGCCGCGCGCTCCACGACGGCCGCGGGGGAGTGGGTCATCGGCGGGTGCGAGGCGAAGGTCTTCGCGTGGGGGCTCCTGTTCGCGGCGATCGGATGGTTCGCCCGTGGCCGGCCGGCCGCCGCCTGGATCACGCTCGGCATGGCCTGCGCCCTGCACCCGCTGGTGGGGGGCTGGGGGATGGTCGCGCTGGCGGTGGCACTGGCGTGGTCGGCCCGCTCCGCCGACGCGGCCCGGCCGTGGTCCGGCCCGCCGGCGCGCTCGATCCTGCCGCTGGGCGTCGGCCTACTGCTGGCCGCGGTGGGCGTCGTCCCGGCCCTCGGACTGTCGGCGGGGGTCGATGCCGCCGGCCGCGACGCGGCCATCGCCACCTACGTGGTCGAACGCCTGCCCCACCACCTCCTGGTGCGCACCTTCAACGAGGCCCTCGTCGCCCGCCACCTGCTCGCGATCGCCGTGTGGTGGCTCCTCCTGCCCGCCTCGACCACCGCGGCGCAGCGTCGCATCGCGGCCTTCACCGCCGGGGCCCTGGCGGTCTCGGCCTCGGGGCTGGCGGTGTCGCTGCTGGAGACCGCCGCCCCGGCGCTGGCCCACCGCCTGCTGCGGTTTTATTGGTTCCGCCTGGCCGACGGCGTCCTGCCGGCGGGGCTCGCGATCGCGGCGGTGGCGGCCCTCACGGCCGCGGGCGGCGCGCGGATGCCGGCGGGACGGCGGCGGACGGCGCTCGCGGCCCTCCTGGCGGTGCTCGCCTTCGACCTCGCCACCGAGAGCCGCCACTGGCCCCTGCCGGGGAGGCCGGGCGTGGCGTCGCGCGCCGACAAGGGGCTGCAGGCGGCGGCCTGGCAGGAGGTGTGCGGCTGGATCCGGGCCCACACCCCCGCCGACGCCTGTTTCCTCACGCCGCGGGGGGCCAGCAGCTTCCACTGGCACGCGGAGCGCCGCGAGGTCGTCTGCTGGAAGAACATCCCCCAGGATGCCGCCGGGATCCTCGAGTGGCGCCGGCGGATCGTCGATTGCTTCTCGGCCGACGGCTCCCTCAAGAACCTCGTCTCGAGCACGGCGTCGCTGGGGCGCGACCGGCTGGCGGCCGCGGCGCGGAAGTACGGCGCCGACCATGCCGTGGTGCCGCTCAACCCGCTCGACCCGCCCCCGCTCGACGCCGAGCCGCTCCACGTGGCCGGCCCCTACGCCGTCTACCGCCTCGAACCCCCCCCCGACACGCCATGAACCCCGCCACGCCCCTCCCCGATGCCGCGCCGCGCGGCGTCGCCTTCGATCTCGACGGCCTCCTGGTCAACACCGAGGATCTCTATCAGGACGTGGGGAGCGAGTTGTTGCGCCGCCGCGGCAGGGAATTCACCCCCGATCTCCTCGACCGGATGATGGGGAGGCCGCAGCAGGTGTCGCTGCGGCTCTTGATCGAATGGCACGGGCTTGCCGACACCGTCGAGCAGCTCGCCGCCGAGACGAAGGCGATCTTCCTGGGCCTGCTCGAGACGAGGCTCGCGCC
>CAISKG010000371.1 GCA_903885855.1 uncultured Planctomycetaceae bacterium | reverse complement strand
CGACTCCAGCCACCGCTCCGCCTGGCCCGCTGCGCCGGCCGGGCGCGGCGCCGCGCCCGCGGGCGGGCCGTCGGCCAGGCCGCGGAGGAGCTCGCCGATCCCGTCGCCGCCGCCGTCGCCCAGGAGCCGGCCGAGCTGGGGGAGGAGCCCGGCCAACTCGCCGCCCGCCTCCCCGGCGCGGATCACCGTGTCGCCCATCCCCTGGAAGACGACCGGGTCGCCCAGCGCGTCCTCCACGAGCGCCATCCGCGCGGCCCACTCCCGGTCGTCCTGCGGCAGCGGCGGGAGCCGCTCGCCGAGGCCCGGCGGCGGCGCTCGCGGGTCGATGCCGCGCGCTTCGAGCTCGGCGGTGAGGTCGGCTGCCGAGCGCGTCTCGACGTCGGCGAGGCGCTCGCTCCAGGCCCAGCGGGCGATGCGCTGCGCCGCCTGGCCCGAGGGCCGCACCCCGGCCACCCGCTTGGGGGCGATGCGCAACAGCGTGAACTGCGAGTCGCCGCGTCGGGCCGCCGCAGGACGCTTCTCCCGCGGCGCGCCGGCTTCGGCGCCGGCGTCGGCCAGGCCCGCCGCGTCGTCGGCGGCCAGCCAGGCGTCGACGCGGTCAGCCTCCCGGCGCACCAGCGCCAGCACGCGCGAGCGGCTCTCGGGAAGATCGTGGATCGTCGCGGCGAGCCTCCCGGCGAGATCCTCCATCACCGCGCGCGTCTGCCGGCGCTCCTCGGCGACGAGCACCGCCGCCGCCTCGGGGACGTTCGCCTCGAGCCAGTCGCGCTGCACGGCGACGTCGAGCGAGCCGTCGGGGAGCTTCGTCACCACCGCGCCGCGGATCTCCCCCCCGCCGGCGACGCCGACGACGTCGGTCACCCCCGGCGGCGCGGCCTTCGTTCCCTTGGCGCGCCCGGCCGGCTGGGCGCGGGCGGGGAGGGCGACGAGCAGGCCGACGGCGAGCGTCGCGCCGAGCGCGACGGTGCGGCGAACGGGAATCGCGGGCTGCATCGGACCGGCCTCCTCGTCCACCACCCTGCCCGCGGGCATTCTACCGCCGGGGCTCGGCGGAGCCGCCGGGCGACCCGGATCCGAATCATCGCCACGGGGTGGAGCGCGCGATCGGCCGTCAGATCTCGGCGAGCCGCTCGGTGGCGTCGCCGAAGGTGTCGTGGGGCACGCCGCAGACGTCGAGGAGCGAGAGGTAGAGCCGGCACATCTGCCGCTGCGCCTGCCCGGAATAGTCGAGGACCCGCCCCCCCTGGATCTTCCCGCCGCCGCCGCCGACGAGCACCACCGGGAGCTGCGAGGCGTCGTGGTGGCCGCTCATCATGCTCGAGCAGTAGACCAGCGCGGCGTTGTCCAGCGCCGTCCGCTCCCCCTCCTGCACCGCGTCGAGCCGCCGGCAGATATGGGCGAACTGCTCGATGAAGAAGCGGTTCACCTTCAGCCAGTCCGGCGTGTCGGAATGGGAGAGGAGGTGGTGGATCATGTAGTCGACGCCGAGGTTCGGGAAGCGCAGCGACGAGTGGTCGTTGTTGAGCTTGAGCGTGCAGACGCGCGTCGAGTCGGTGATGAAGGCGAGGACGAGGATGTCGCTCATCAGGCGCATGTGCTCGCCGATGTCCTGCGGGATGCCGTCGGCCGGCCGCGGCATGTCGGGGCCGGAGAGGGCCGGCTTCCAGCCCTGCAGCTCGCCGCGCTGGCCCGCGGAGGCGATGCGGCGCTCCACGTCGCGCACGCTCTCGAGGTATTCGTCGAGCTTGCGCTGGTCGTCGCGGCTGACGCTGCGGCGGAAGTCCTCGGCATCCTCGCGCACCGCGTCGAGGACGCTCGTGTCCTCGCGCGTGGTGTCGTCCTTGAAGAGCCGATCGAAGGCCAGCGCGGGGAAGATCTCCAGCGGCGTCGGCGAGGTGGGGGAGCTCCAGGAGATGTGCGAGCTGTAGAGCATCGAGTAGTTCTTGTGGACGCTCGGATTGCTCTTCTCGCAGCCGAGGACGAGGCTCGGCACCTTCGTCGAGCGGCCGCGCGCCTGCGCCACCACCTGGTCGACGCTCGTCCCGGAGCGGATCTCGCCGCCGCTGGCAAGCGGGGCCCCGGAGAGGAGGTTGCCGGTCTGCGAGGAGTGGATGTTGCCCTTGAGCGCCTCGGCGTTGTAGAGGCCCTTGATGAAGTTGAGCCGGCCGCGGAAGGGGGCCAGCGGCTCGAGCACCTGCCCGAGCTCCATCCCCTCCCCCTCCCCCCTGGCCCACCACTCCTTGGCGTGGAAGCCGTTGCCGGAGAAGAGCACGGCCAGGCGCGTGGGGGGCCCGGCCGCGCCGGCGGCGCCGCCGTCGCCGGCCCACACGTTCCGCGACTCCATCCAGGGAAGGGCCATCGACACGCCGACGCCGCGGAGGAAGGTGCGGCGTGCGAGCCAATCGCGGCGGGTGGGGGCGGGCATGGGGAATCTCCGGTGGGAGGGACCGACGGGAAAGCCTACGGTGCTGTGGGGGCGTCGGGCAGGTCGCGGCCGCGGATCGTGCGGAACTGCGGGCTGTCGGCGATCAGCTGCACCATCCGCACCGCGCCGTCGCCCGCCGCCGCCTCGAGGCGCTCGAGCAACGGCTCGTCGGAGACCAGCACGCTGCGGCCGAGGGCGTAGCCGAGGAGCTTGCGCGCGAACTGCCGCCGGAACTCCTCCCGGTGGTTCTCCAGGAGGATGCTCCGCAGGCCGGAGAGCCCCTCGACGTCGCGCGCGGCGCCGGGCGCGGAGCGGTCGGGAATCGCGGCGCGCGTGTCGACCGGAAGGCCGGCGGAGTCGGCCGTGCGCGCGCGGCCGACGGCGTCGAAGCCCTCGAGCGCGAAGCCCCAGGGATCGATGGAGCGGTGGCAGGAGGCGCAGGCCGGCAGCGTGGAGTGCATCGCCGTCAGCTGTCGCTCCGTCAGCCCCTCCGGCGGCACCTCGGGGAGGATCGGGATCCCCGGGGGCGGCTTGGGGAGCCTGCGGCCGAGGACGACCTCCGTGAGCCAGGTGCCCCGGAGGATGGGGCTGGTGCGCGAGGCGCCGCTCTGCCGGGCGAGGACCGCCGCCAGGCCGAGGATCCCCCCGCGGCCGCGCGCCTGCATGCCGTCGAGGCGGCGCCATCCGCCGGCGGCGGCGTCGGCCGGCGCCCCCTCGGCGGCGCCGTAGAAGGCCGCCAGCGCCGGATCGACGAAGGTCTCGTCGGCGTCGATCAGCCAGTCCACCGGGCGGTCGGCGCGGAAGAACTCGGTGAAGAAGCGCACCGCCTCCTCCTGCATGCTCCCGCGCAGGGCGGCGAACTCGGGGAAGTGGGCCGGGCTCTTCTCGTCGAGCGTGTCGAGGTCGGCGACGTGGAGCCACTGGCAGCCGAAGTGACGCGCCAGCCGCGCCACGCGGTCGTCGCGGAGCATCCGCGCCACCTGCCCGGCGAGCACCTCAGGGTCGCGGAGCCGGCCGGCGTCAGCCAGCTCGCCGAGCTCCCCGTCGGGGATGCTCGACCAGAGGAAGGCCGCCAGCCGCGCGGCCAGCGCGTGGTCGTCGACGGGGCCGGGGCGCTCGCCGGGGGGGGCCGCCTCGAGGTGGTAGAGGAAGGAGGGCGCCACGAGGATCCGGGCCAGGAGCGTGCGCACCGCCGCGTCGTGGTCGATGCCCTCGGCGCGGAGCTGCGCGTAGAGGCCGCGGAGGGCCACCTGCTCGGTGGAGGAAAGCGGCCGCCGCCAGGCGCGCCGGGCCAGCCCGAGGAGCGCCTCCACGTGCGTCCCCTCGGCGGCCACCAGCGCCGCGCGGTGGGCCTCGGCCCGGTCGAGGATCGGCTGCCGCAGCGGCTCGAAGGCGCTGGGGTCGGCGTCCTGGGTGGCGTACTGCCAGAGCTGCTCGTAGGCGTCGACGAGCTGGAGGGCGTCGCCGCTCACGAAATGGAGCTCGCGCCACAGTCTTTCGAGCTCGTCGCGCTCCGCATCGGAGAGCACGAGGCGGGAGAGCTCGCCGTCCTCGCGGTGGAAGAGGGTCAGCGTCACCACCTCGTCGACCGGCACGATCTTCGTGTAGCACAGCGCCGCCGGGAAGGTGGCGCGGAAGGTGTCGAACTGCGCCTCGAGCGCCGCGCGCCGGACGGGATCGCGCACCAGGATCGGATTGCCGCTCACGGGGGGCCCCGCGCCGTCCGACCACATCCCCCCGCGCGCCGCGGCGGCGGCGCCGGGGGCGGCGTCGAGCGCCGGCGGCACGTCGAGCCGCACCTGGGCCTGGACCGACCCGGCCGACGCCCCCCCCGCGGCGGCGTCGGCGAGGGTGGCGACGGTGACCAGCTCCGCCCCGGCGACCAGATCCGCGGGGAGATCGACGCGCACCACCGACGGGGCCTGGAGCACGAGCGCCACGCGGTCGACCGGCCCACCGTCGCCGCGGACGCCGAACAGCGCCGGATCGGGACTCGCGCGGACGACCTCGTCGGGCACCGCGCCGGGAGGGGCGTGCACGGCCGCGAGGTCGGCGCGGGCGGCGGCGAGGAGGGGTCCGGCCAGGCCGGTGAGATGGCCGTGGAGGAGCCGGTCGGGGGCGTCGGCGGCGCGATCGCCGGGACCGTCACGCAGCAGCGCCTCGACCTCCTCGGCGAGCCGCCGGCGCTCCGCGGGATCGGCGGCGGACCGCCAGCGGTCGAGGAGCGAGCCGGAGGGGATCACCGCCAGCGCCGTTTCGTCGGTGTCGGGCTCGGACACGAAGTGCCACACGTCGGCATGGCCGAGGGAGTCGGCGTGGGGATTGCCCGCGAGGATGTCGGGGACGACGTCGTGCGCGAGGTTCCACGTGCGCCCCTCCCCCCCGCGCTCGCGGATGGTGAGGTCGACGGCCGTGAGGTCGCAGGTGTGGTCGCGCCCGCCGGGGCCGATGGAGAGGAGCACCACGTCGCCGGGACGGACGACGACGTCGGCGAAGGGGCCGACCGCGACGGTGGCATCCCCCTGGGCCCGCCCCGAGGCGAGGCGCACCACCGCCGCGCCGCGCCGCACCTCGACCCCCCAGGTGACGCCGTTGCCGCAGGCCGCGTGCGCGTGCTGCACCGAGCCGTCGATCGACACCGTCGCCGCCACGGGGCTGCGCCAGGCGAGCACCACGCGAAGCGACGGCGAGGGATGCACCGCCAGGCTCGCGGGCTTCATCGTCCCCGGCACCTGCACGGTGTCGGCCGAGGGATTGGAGATCACCGACAGCGCGTCGGCACCGGTCCATCCCTTGACGTGAGGGTGGTCGGCGTGGGCCTCCAATCGCCCCTCGATGCGCCCCTCGAGGGCCACGCTCCCCTGGCCGACGCCGAGGTAGGCCAGCCACGCGCGGAGGTTCGCCGCGTCGACGCCCTGGGCGGCGGCGAGGGCGTCGACGGCGGCGGCGTCGAGGGGCCCCTCCACGGCCGCGGCGATGCCGAGGACCTCGGCGGTGGCGTCGACGAGGGACCGGCGCCGGGCCACGAGGCCGCCGACGATGCCGCGCAGGTCGACGAGCGCCAGATCGGGCTTCCCGGGGGCCACGATCCGCGGGTGCTCGAAGAGGGCCGTGTCGCCCGCCGCGCCGTCGCCGCCGTCGCCGACGGCGAACCACACCGGGATCGACCCGTCGACGCCCTCCTTGGGGAGGCGGAGGCGGATCTCGCGCCGCTCGGCGAGCGGCACGACCGGCGTCTGCCAGGCCTTCGGCCCGTCGCGCTTGCCGATGTGGCCGATGGTGTTGAAGGTCCAGAGCGCCTCCTGCCAGGGGCGGATCATGCCGGCGAGGCGCTCGGCGTCGCCCGGGGCGGCGCGGCGCCACTCCGCCCGGACGGCGTCGAGGGGGAGGCAGGGGGCCTCGTCCACCAGCGCCGCGACGAGGGCCGCGAGGTAGCGCGGGCTGACGCCGTGGCGCGCGGCGGCCTCCGCGGGGGTGACCGTGCCGGCGAGCAGCCCCTCGCGCTCGGAAAGCGCCGCCGCCAGGCAGGGCACCAGCGGCAGCCGGCCCCCGGCGTTGGTGTCGAAGGCGATGCCCTGCAGGTTCACCGCCGTGCCGCCGGAGTTCTCGGTGGTTCGGGCGTAGATGGCGCGGATCGAGGCGAGGAGCTCCTCGGTCCAGTCGCGGCGCGTGGTGGAGGGGCTGAAGCGGATGCCCGACGGGGTGAGGACGGCGTGGGCGGCCACCTCCTTGGCGGCGTCGAGGTACTTCTCCACCATCAGGGGCGACATGACCAGTGCCTGCCCGACGTTGGTGAAGCCCTCGCCGGCGGCGCCGTCGGCGGGCAGGTCGCGGGCCGGCTCGAGCGCGTCGACGCCGGTGAGGTCGCGGAGGCTCGCGGTGTACTCGACGTTCGAGAGCCGGCGCAGCACCACCGGCCCGGGATCGCCGTCGGCCCGGGCCGCCGCGGACAGGAGCTCCCGCCGCAGCCCGTCGCGCAGCGCTCCCAGCTCCTCGGGCGACGGCTGCGGAGCGTCGGCCGGCGGCATCGCCCCGGCGCGGAGTTGGTCGGCGGCGAGGCGCCACGGCTCCGGATCGGCGGCCACGTCGGCCGCGGAGGCGTAGCGGGCGAGCTCGACGCCGCCGCCGGGCTCGGCGCCGGAGTGGCAGTCGAGGCAGTAACGCGCCACGAGCGGGCGGAGCGACCCCGCGAAGTCGTCGCCGGCCGCGGGGAGCGCCGCCGCCGCGAGGCTCGCGGCGAGCACCGCCTGTCGCAGGCAGGGGAAGGCGGCGCGGCGGCGGGAACGGGCGGCGGATTCCATGCGGGGCTCCGGGACGGCTCAGGCGAGGACGTCGTGGACCACCTTCCCCGCCACGTCGGTGAGGCGGTAGTCGCGGCCGGCGCTGCGGAAGGTGAGGCGCTCGTGGTCGAAGCCCATGAGCCAGAGGATCGTGGCGTGGAAGTCGTGGACGTGCACCGGCTTCTCCACCGCGCGCAGGCCGTGCTCGTCGGTGGCGCCGTGGACCGTCCCCCCGCGGACGCCCGCCCCGGCCAGCCACGACGTGAAGGCCCAGGGATGGTGCTCGCGCCCCTTGGCGTCGGCGGTGTTGTTGAAGGGGGTGCGGCCGAACTCGGTCGTCCAGACGACGAGCGTGTCGTCGAGCATCCCGCGGCGCTTGAGATCCTGGAGGAGGCCGGCGATCGGCTGGTCGACGTTCTTGGCCAGGCCCACGTGGCTCATCATGTCGCCGTGGGCGTCCCAGTTGTTGCTCGAGCCGGTGTCGACGAGCTCCACGAAGCGCACGCCGCGCTCCAGCAGGCGCCGGGCCGCGAGGCACTGCCAGGCGAAGCCGTCGGTCCGGCCGCGGGGGAGGCCGTAGAGGGCGAGGGTGGCGTCGTCCTCCGAGGCCAGGTCGAAGGCGTCGGGAACCGCCATCTGCATGCCGAAGGCGGTCTCGAACGACTTCAGCCGCGCCGCCAGGAGCGGATCGGCCCCGCGGGCGGCGAGGTGCTCCCCGTCGAGCGCGGCCAGCGCCTCGAGCTCCAGCGCCTGCCGGTCGGTGGGGACGCGCGGCGCGATGTTGGCCACCGGCTGCGGCCCCGGCACGACGAGCGTGCCCTGGTGGGCCCCGGGGAGGAAGTCGCTGGCGTAGACCTGCGTGCCGGCGTAGGTCTGCTGCGGGGCGATGACGACGAAGCCGGGGAGATTGGCGTTGGAGGTGCCCAGGCCGTAGCTGATCCACGACCCGATGCTCGGCCGGGAGAAGGCGAACGACCCGGTGTGCATGCCGAGCGTGGCGTTGTAGTGGTTGGAGTGGGAGGTGTGCATCGAGCGGATCATGGCGATGTCGTCGACGCACCGGGCCACGTGCGGGAAGAGGCTGCTCACCTCGGTGCCGCAGGCGCCGTGCGGCGCGAAATCCCACTGCGGCCGCTTGAGGAAGATCCGCTCGTACCCGGGCCGGTCCTTGATCTCCGGGTGATCGGCCTTGATCTCCTTGCCATGGTCGCGGTGGAGGGCCGGCTTGGGGTCGAAGGTGTCGACGTGCGACACCCCGCCGGTCATGAAGAGGAAGATCACGCGCTTCGCGCGGGGGGCGAAGTGGGGCTCACGCGGCGAGAGCGGATCCCCGGCGTCGGCCAGGAGCCGTTCGACGATCGCCGGCATGAGGAGCGAGCCGGCCACGGCCGAGCGCAGCAGGCCGCGCCGCGGGGGGAGGGGCGTCCAGGCCGGCGGATGGGGGCGACGGGACACGGGCGTGCGGGCTCCGCGGGGGATCAGTCGACGTGGAGGAACTCGTTGGACGCCAGCACCACCCGCACCCATGCCGCCAGGCGCTCCTCGTCGCCGCCGGGATAGGCGGCGAGGAACCGCGCCGCGCGCTCCACCTCGGACGCCGTGGGATCGCGCTGCAAGGCCAGGCGGTGGACGGCGGCGATCCGGGCGGCCGCGTCGGCCAGGGGCTGGACGCGGCGGGCGAGCGCCGCGGCCCGGTCGTGGAAGAAGGGGTCGTTGAGGAAATAGAGCGCCTGCGTCGGCACCGTCGTCGTCTGTCGCAGCGGCGTGCTGGCGTTGGGGTCGGCGCCGTCGAAGAGCGCCAGGAAGGGATGGCGCCGCTGGCGCTGCACCATCAGGTAGGCGCTGCGCCGCGGGGAGTCGTACACGGCGGCGAAGGGGGCGTGCTGGGTGAAGGTCCAGCTCGCCTCCGGCGGGAAGGGATGCCCCTCCCCCGGCGTGCGGTCGAGCTCGCCGGAGGCCACGAGGAGGCTGTCGCGGATCTCCTCCGCCGTGAGGCGCCGGCGTGGGAACCGCCCCAGCAGCCGCCCCTCGGGGTCGGCTTCGGCGAGCGCCGCCGCGGCGGCGCTCGAGCGCCGGTAGGCGCGCGTCGCCATGATCGTGCGGTGGAGGGCCTTGAGTCGGCCGCCGTCGGCCACGAAGCCGGCGGCGAGCGCCTCGAGCACGCGCGGATGGGTGGGGGCCTCGCCGCGCGAGCCGAAGTCGTTGGGGGTGCGGACGAGCCCGGCGCCGAAGTGCCACTGCCAGACCCGGTTCACGATCACGCGTGCCGCCAGGGGGCTCGCGGCGATCCACCCGGCCAGCTCGCGCCGCCCGCTCTCCGCGCTCCCCGGCACGGCCGCGCCGCCGAAGACCTCGAGCCAGCGCCGCGGCACCGCCTCCCCCGGCTTCTCCGGATCGCCGCGCTGCTGCAGCGGCGCGTCGTGGACGGTCCCCTCGACGACGGCGTAGGCCAGCGGCCGCACCGGCTCGGGCCCCGGGTCGGGCAGCGGCATCGCCGCCAGCCTTCCCGCCTCGGCGAGCGCCGGGCCGTAGCTGGAGTCGCCCGCCACGGCGAGGGTGAAGGCCACGCCGTCGAGCGCCGCGGGATGCGCGTCGGCGACGCGCCCCTCGAGGCGATAGCTGCCCGCACGCGGGCAGATCCAGGCCAGCGCCGCCGCGCGGTCGGGCCCGGGATGGACGAAGAGCGACGCCGCCGGCAGCGTCGTCCACACCGCCACCGGCTCGGCGGCCGTGTTGGCGAACACGCTCGGCACGTCGCCGCTGCGCCAGGCCTTGAGGGCCGCGTTGCCGTCGATGGCGTCGCGCTTCTCGGCCAGGAATCCCGGCCCCTCGGCGTTCTGCTCGAGGAAGCACCAGGCGGCGCCGTCGACGACCAGCGGATTGGCCTCCGCCAGCCGGGGGACGACGTCGGCCGTGCTCCAGGCCGCCCCTCCCGCGGCGTCGCGGATCCGCCACTCCACCAGCGTGCTGTCGGCGCCGTGGTTGCCGCCGGGGGCGACGGCGAGGACGAGCACCTGCCCCGCCTCGAGCGCCACCTCGATCGGGGCGGCGGCCAGGGCCACGCTCTCCCCCTCCCCCACCTTCCCCTCGGCGAGGATCCGTGCGGCCGTGCGCGCCCGCTCGCCGAGCTTCGGCCGCGCGGCGACGGCGTCGCGCCGGGCGCGCTCGGCGTCGCGTTCGGCCGCGCGGGCCGTCCAGGCGGCGAGCGCCTCGGCCTGCGCGGGCCCGGGCTCGAGCGGCACGAGATCGCGCGGCTGCCCCTTCGGCTCGCAGCCGGGGAAGGCGAAGCGCGTGCTGGCGAAGATCCCGTAGAGGGCGTAGTAGTCGCCGGCGGTGATCGGATCGTACTTGTGGTCGTGGCAGCGGGCGCATCCGGTCGACAGGCCGAGGAAGTTCTTCCCCACGTTGTCGATCACGTCCTCGTGCATGAGGTGGACGTCCTTGTCGATGTCGTGCCCGAAGCGGCGCGCGATCGCCAGGTAGCCGGTGGCCACGCGGCCGTCGTTGCGCGCCTCGCGGTCGCCCCCGGCGGCCACCAGGTCGCCGGCGAGCTGGAGGCGCACGAAGTCGGCGTAGGGGAGGTCGCGGTTGAGGGCGTCGAAGACCCAGTTGCGGTAGCGCCAGGCGTGGGGCAGCGGGCGGTCGGTGTTCTCGCCGGCGGTGTCGGCGTAGCGGACGACGTCGAGCCAGTGGCGGCCCCAGTGGACGCCGTACTCGGGCGAGGCCAGGAGCCGCTCCACGAGGCGGGCGTCCTTGCCGGGGGCGGTGTCGGCGACGAACGCGGCCACCTCCTCCGGCGAGGGCGGCAGACCGGTGAGATCGTAGGTGGCCCGGCGGATGAAGCTCCGGTCGTCGGCCGGCCCCGCGGCGACCAGGCCGCGCGCGGCCAATTCGGCGTCGATCAGCCCGTCGATCGCCTCCGGCGACGGCGCGGAGCCGCCCGCCAGCGGCTGGAAGGCCCACCAGTCGCGCGCGGCGTCGAGCCCCATGCCGCCGACCTTGGCCCCGGCGACGCGCGGGTCGGGGGCGCCGGCGCGGATCCAGTCCTCGAGGAGGGCGATCTCCTCGCCGGTGAGCCGCGACAGCGCGTTGCCGGCGTGATCCTCCTCCGGCGGCATCGCCGACACGCCCTCCGCACCGCGCACCGCCCGCATCACGAGCGACGCCTCGGGGTCGCCGGGGACGATGGCCGGCCCCGAATCGCCCCCCTTGGCCCAGCCGTCGCGCGTGTCGAGGGCCAGGCCGCCGCTGGTCTTCGGGCCGCCGTGGCACTCCAGGCAGCGGGTCACTAGGAGCGGACGGATCTTCGCCTCGAAGGCCGCGGTGTCGAACGCGGCGGAGGCGCGCCGCCCGGGCAGCGCGACGCCCGACAGCGCCGCCAGCGCGACGGCGAGCCACGGGCGCAGCCCGCGCCGCGACGGAGACTCTCCACTGGCTTGCATCGATCCCCCGCTCGATCGGCGAACGCAGGCCGCCCCAGGCGGGCGCCCACGCCGCGGCTCGACCGACCCCATGGTCGTGTCGCCGCGACGAAAAGGCCACTCGAACACCGCCCGTCGACTGTCGACAATACCCGTGGAGGCTGCTAATTTCAACGCGGAAACGGCCCCGTCGCACCGGACTCATGCCATGCCGCTCAATCCCGTCCGTCGCGTCAGCCTCGCGCACGATATCACCGATCAGCTCTCGCGGGCCATCGTCGCCGGCGACTTCCCCGCCGGAACCCTCCTCTCGGAGCCGATGCTCGCGCGCCGTCTGGGGGTGAGCCGGGCGCCGGTGCGCGAGGCCCTCATCGAGCTCTCCACCCGCGGGATGGTGGAGTTCGACGACCGCGGACGGTCGCGCGTCCCGAGCCTCGGCCACGACGACCTCGTCGACATCCTCGGGATCCGCATGGCGATCGAGCCCTTGGCCGCGGCGCTCGCCGCCCGGCGCCGCGACGGCGCGGCCCTGGCGGAGCTCGAGCGGAATCTCGCCGCCACGCGCGTCGCGGCCAGCGCCGCCGAGCTGGCCGCCTGCGACGGGGCCTTCCACTCCGGGGTGGTGCGCGCCAGCGGCAGCCGGCGCCTCGGGTTGTGCTGGAAGGTCGTCGAGCACCAGGTGGACCTGTGGCTCACGCAGATGCAGTCGCGCGTGGAGTCGTTCTGCGAGAAGGTGCGCGACACCACCGCCGCCTCCCACGGCATCTTGCTCGAGGCGATCCGCTCCGGCGACCACCGGCGTGCCGACACGCTCGCCCGCGACCACCTCGCGGAGTGGCAGCGGATTCTCGCCCCCGCCGCCTGACGCCGCCTCGCGGGCCCGGGCGGGGATCGCGGAGCCGCCGGCCGGGCCTCACGCCGGCGTCGCGCCACGGAGATCCCGCAGCAGGATCACCGCCCGGCGGCCGTCGGAAATCCACGGATCGCCGGTCAGGTTGCGCCCCGGGTCGGAGGCGGTCCGCGCGCCGACGCCGCCGACGTAGCCGGCCGCCTCGATGCGCCGCGCCTGGGCCAGATCCTCGATGCAGTAGTCGCGCGACTCGTCGACGTCGGGATCGATGCGGTGGGTGGTGAGGTTCCAGGCCCGCGTCGTCAGGCGCACGCCGATGTCGCGGCTCACCTGCCCCACCCACACCGCCCGTCCGCGGAACGACAGCGGCACGAGCCACAGGCGGAGGTGGAGGCGCTCGTTGATCGTGTGCCGGGCGCGCTGCAGGGCGATGTCCTGGCTACGGCCGAAGAGGTGCAGCGGCGAGACGGGGGAGTACCGGTAGTGCGAGCCGAGGAGGAACGCCTTCACCGTCTTCCAGCAGGTGGCCAGCGTGATCGACTCGCTCTCGTCCCAGCGCGCCACGAAGGCCGCCAGGAGGGTGTCGAAGTTGCCGATCACGACGAGGTTCACCGGATCGCCGCCGCGGGTGCCGCGGGCGCCGGTGGTGGTGGCGGGCAGCGCCTCGAGCTCGGCCACGAGTTCGGCGGCGGAGACGGCGCGGACCGTCGCGGGGGGGCAGACGGCGGCGAAGTCGCGGTGCAGGTAATCGGCGGCGATGCCGGGCACGGGGATCGTGAAGTGGAAGTCGGCCGCGTCACCGTCGAGGGCCGGATCGCCGCCGGTGACGTCGCGCTCGAGCGCCCCGGCGATGCCGCCGAAGGTGCCCAGGCGGACGTGCACCGCCTTGGTGCCGGCGTCGAGCGAGGTGAACACGAAGCCGCGGGCCGCCGTCCCCGGCTCGATCGGCGCCAGGCGGAAGCCGAGGGCGCGGAAGGTGTCGTCCATGCGCCGGTTGGCGGTCCAGGCGGTGACAAGCTTCGAGGGGAGGAGGGCGAGGAGCGGGAAGAAGAGCCAGCCGAGGACGCCGTAGGCGGAGAGTCGGCGGAACGCCGAGTGATGGCAGCGGGCGGCCGCCTCGAGCGCCGTGAAGTAGGACGGATCGAGGGTCACCACCTGGAGGCGCAGGCCGTCGGCGGAGCGGTTCTCGATCTCGAGCCACACCGGCTGCACGCCGCGCCGCTCCGGCGCGGTTCCGAACACGCGCCGCGACTCGGCGGCGGTGAGGACGGCGACGGTCACGCTCGCCCGGTCGTTCGCCTTGGTGCACGCGCGCTCGTGGAAGCCGTCGAAGGCGGGATCGGGATCGTAGGGGGTGACGAACAGCCGGCGCAGCGACAGCAGGGCGCGGAACAGGGGCGATCGTCGTCGCGCGGTGGCGGGGCCGGTCTGGTTCACGATGGCTCCCTCGCTCGAGGAACGCGGCCGGCGTGGATCCGCCGGAGCATGCCGTCCCGGGCCACGAAGCGGTGCATCGATCCTTCGCTGCGCCGCTGCCACAGCGGCGCCAGCGGCCCGCGGATCGCCCGCACCTGCCGGTCGAGGCGCTCGGGGGCCGTCACCCCCTTGGCGATCGCGAAGCGCACCTCCCCCTCGTGGTCGATGACGATCGTGCATCCCCCCACCACGTCCATCAGCGCGCCGTCGCGCTCGGCGACGCAGGCCTGCGTCACCTCGGCGATGGTGTCGAAGAGGATCCGGCCGTCGGGCGCGCCGCGCCGCGACACCCGGATCGACTCCACGATCGCCGGGGAGACCTGCACGATCCCCTCCGGCCTCGGGGCGGCGGGGGGGATGAGGCGGAACAGCGGGGCATGGTCGGGATGGGTGACGAAATCACCGAGGATTCGCGCCTGGCGCTCGAGCTCCTCCGGACCGGCGGCGCGCCCGGGCTCGCCGTCGAAACGCAGCTGGCCGAAGGCCAGCGCCGGGATCTCCAGCCGCCGCTCGGGCGGCTGCCAGCGGACGGCGTCGACCGTCATGAACAGCACGTCCTCCGGGAAGATGCGCCGGCGACGGAAGGAGCGCATCAGCGCTTCCCGGTAGCCCCAGCGGTCGACCGGCTCCAGTTCCATGTCGGCCGTGACCAGGGCGCGCAGGTATTCCCCGAGGAGCATGTCGACCGGCGGGCAGTAGTCGATCGCCCGGATGCACATCGTGAGGAATTGCTCCGCCACGTCGCCGGTCTCCTTGGCCACCGCCTCGAGGAGCGCGTCGTCGAGGGGGATCGTGCCGAAGTCGCGCGGATCGAGCCCGGCGACGCGCATCAGCCGCCCCGTCTTGCGGCGCACGATCGTCACGAAGGCCTCGAACACCGCCGACACCAGCACCGTGCCCAGGTCGTGGGCGTCGAGCGCGGCGTCGTAGACCACCGGCCCGGACGCCTCGCCGGGCGGCTCGTCGGAATCGAAGGCCTGGATGCCGGCCACGTCGATCCCGGAGCGCAGCGCCTCCGCCCCGCCGCCGTCGGTGCGGGCGTGGCCGAACTCGCGGGCGATGTCGGCGAGCACCGAGCCCCGCGCCACCACCCCGCGCGAGCGGCGCAGCGCCTCCTCCACCACGCCCGGGTAGGTGAAGTGGAGGAACAGCGCCACCAGATCGGCGAAGCCCTCGTGGAACGCCGGCACGTCGACGTTGGTGGGCTCCTGGAAGCTGGCCCGGAGACCGTCGAGGAGGGCGTGCGTCGTCTCGTGGGCGACGACGTCGTGGGACAGCCCCGTGAACACCAGGCCGCCGGGGATCGTGAACCCGGCCGGGCGCGTGCCGGCGCGGAAGTAGCCGAACGACAGCTCCCCCGCCTCCCGGCTGTAGGCGGCGTTGCGCTCCTCGTAGGCGAACGGACGGACGCGCAGCCGCGCGCGCCCGTCGCCCCCCGGGTCGATCGCCCAGGCGATGTTCCTCCCCAGCGCGCGGCGGAACGCCGCGTAGGTCAGGCTGCAGACGGCGTAGGCCATCTGGAGATGGAAACGCGAGTCGGACGGCGACGGCGGCACGCCGTCGCTGGCCAGCCAGCGCGGATCGTCGAGCGCGAGGCGGCCGGGATCGGCCAGCGGCGCCGGCGCACCTGCGCCGATGACCTCGAACAACGCCCCCGTGGGCCCGGGCTCGAGCGGCTCCCAGGGCACCTCCACCTTCGCCACGCCCCCTTCGGAGTCGGACACCGACGGGTCGAGCGTGTAGATCCACAGCTGCCGCGTGAGGGGATCGTTGCAGCCCCGCCGGCAGCGGTAGGGCTCGGTGAGCGCCTGCCGGGCCACGCGCGGGCTGATCTGATAGGCGGTCACGGCGCGGCCCGCGTCGCTGCCGCGTTTCCCCACTCCCGCCCGCGCCTTCTTCTTCTTCGCCACGCCATCGCCCCCGCAGGCATCCGCTCACCCGGCCCCGCCGCCCGCCCGCTCGACGCGCACCAGCAGCCGCCGCGGCCGCCGCTCCACCACGTGCAGGCAGGAACCGTCGGCGCAGCGGATCACCGGCATCCCGCCGGCCTCCGTCCAGGTCGCCCCGTGCCCCGCCGGACGGTCGTCCGCGCCGCCGTCGGCCACGGTGGCCGTGCCGTCGGCGTGGAGCGCGATCCGCCGCCGCGGCCGCCGCGAGAGCGGGAAGGGATCCCCTTCCGGACGGTAGACGGCGTCGCCACCCTCGTCCTCCTCGAAGGCGTGCACCCACACCGCGCCGACGACCGGCGCGGCGTCCGGCCGGTGATCCTCGGATTCGTGCGTCACCCGGCACCTTCCCCGCGCTGGCTCACCGCTTCCGGCGCTTCCTCGCCGCCGGCTTGGCCAGCAGCCCGGGCCGGGCCGTCTCCAGCGCCGTGCGCATCCGCAGCACCTGCTGGGCGGTGAACATGAACATCGCCGCGTCGTCGACGTAGTCCATGTAGTTCATGAACATGTCGCCGTTGGGGCCATTGTTGCAGGTGATCGTCGGCCAGGCGGGGGTGCCGTAGTTGGGGCCCTCGCAGTTGGGGGTGTCGGCGACGCCGTCGCCGCCGCTGCAGTCGGGGGTGTCGCCCCAGATGTGGCGCAGGTTGAGGTAATGGCCCACCTCGTGGGTGGCGGTGCGGCCGAGGTCGAAGGGAGCCTGGGCCGTCCCCGTGGTGCCGAAGGCGAGGGTGTTGATCACCACCCCGTCGGTGGCCGGCGGGCCGCCGGGGAACTGGGCGTAGCCGAGGAGCCCGCCGGACAGCGGACAGACCCACAGATTGAGATGGGTCGCGGTGTCGAGCGGCGCGATGCCCCCCCCGGCCGCCGACTTGACGCCGTCGTCGGTGGAGAACCCGGCGACCTTGGTGGCCGTCCGCGTCACCTTCGAGAGTCGGAAGGAGATGCGGGCGTCGCTGGCGAGCCCCGCCCAGGGGGCCGGCACCTTCTTCATGTCGGGATTGGCGCCCCGGAAATCGGCGTTGAGGACGGCGATCTGGCTCTCGATCTGGGCGTCGGAGATGTTCTCGGCGGCGCGCGAGTGGACGACGTGCACCACGGTGTCGATCACCACCACCGGCGCCGCGGCGAGGTCGAACCGCGCCTCGCGGCGCTTCGACGTCGCCCTCTCGAGTCGCATGAGGTTCGCACGGAACTGCGGAAACCTCTCGAGCAGCAGCATATGCGCCGCCATCGCGCCGCAGGCCCTCCGCGGCGGCGCCGCCCGCGGCTCCCTCCGCCCCGGTGATCGCTTGGCCATCCTGCCCTCCCCGGATCCTGCACCGCGGCCCCGGCGCCCCGCGGGGGTCGCTGTCCCGCCCGGCGAGGGTAGCGTGGGCGGCGGGCCCGGACAAGCAAACCGCGCCACGCCGTCCCGGCCGCTATCCTGGACCGCCCGACGAGGAGGCCGCACCGATGGATCGCCGACGCCGTGCCCCGCCGCGTTCCCCGTGGCTGCCTCTCCCCGGCGCCTGCGCGGCGCTCGTCGTCCTCGCCACCGGCGCCGTCGCGGAGCCCCCCGCCATGCCGATCGTCATCGCCCACCGTGGCTCGAGCGGCTACCTCCCCGAGCACACGCTCGCCGCCAAGGCGCTGGCGTGCGCGCAGGGCGCCGACTTCGTCGAGCAGGACGTGGTGATGACGAAGGACGGCGTCCCCGTCGTGCTCCACGACACCACCCTCGACGGCGTCAGTGACGTCAGGGCGCGCTTCCCCGGCCGCGCCCGCGGCGACGGCCGGCACCACGTCACCGATTTCACGCTCGCCGAACTGCGCACGCTCTCCCTCTCGGAGCGCGTCGATCCCGCCACCGGCGCGCAGACCTATCCCGACCGCTTCCCGGCCGGCACGGGCCGCTTCGGCATCGTGTCGCTCGAGGAGGAGCTCGAGTTCGTGGCCGGGCTCGCCCGCTCCACGGGCCGCACCATCGGCATCTATCCCGAGATCAAGGCCCCCGCCTGGCACCGCGCCGAGGGGCACGACCTCGCCGCCGCGGTGGTCGCCCTCCTCGGCCGCCACGGCTACGCGCGGCGGGAGGATCCCTGCGTCCTGCAGTGCTTCGACGCCGACGAGGTGGTGCGCCTCCGCCGGGAGCTCGGCTGGGCGGGGCGGCTCGTGCAGCTGGTGGGCGGGGCGGAGCAGGACCACCTGCTCACGCCGGAGGGGCTCGCGCGCGTGGCCGAGGTGGCCGACGGCATCGGTCCGTCGATCGGCCGGATCCTCGACGGCGACGGCCGCCCGACCGACCTCGTCGCCCGGGCCCACGCCGCCGGCCTCGTGGTCCACGGCTGGACGCTCCGCCGCGACCGGCTCCCCCCCTGGGCGCCCGCCTTCGACCTGCTCCAGGACCGGCTCCTGGCCACGGGCATCGACGGCGTCTTCAGCGACTTCCCCGATCTGACGGTGGCCAGGATCCGCGCCGGCGACGGGGCGGTGCGCCGCTGACGAGGGGCCCGACCGCGCCGGGCCGCCGACGGCGCCTCAGCCCATCTCGCCGCGCAGCTCGTCGGCCTGCCGGCGGATGGCGCGCAGTTCGGCGGCCGGCTTGCGGGCCACGTTCTTCAGCTGCATCGTCATCCGCGGGTTGGTGCGGAGCAGCGCCTCGTGGCGGGCGAGGAAGTCCCAGTAGAGCGTGGTGAAGGGGCAGGCGTCGGGCCCCGTGGCCTTGGCGGGATCGTAGCGGCAGCCCCGGCAGGCGTTGCTCATCCGGTCGATGTAGGCGCCGCTGGCGCAGTAGGGCTTGGAGGCCATCACGCCGCCGTCGGCGAACTGGCTCATGCCCAGCGTGTTGGGGAGCTCCACCCACTCCACCGCGTCGACGTACACCGCCAGATACCACTCGTGCACCCGGGCGGGATCGACGCCCAGGAGGAGCGCGAACAGCCCCGTCACCATCAGGCGCTGGATGTGGTGGGCGTAACCGTGGCGGAGCGTTTGCCCGAGCGCGTCGCCGAGGCAGCGCATCTCCGTCTGGCCGGTCCAGTAGAAGCCGGGGAGGGGCTGGTGGGCGCCGAGGGCGTTGCGCGCCGCGTACTCCGGCATGAAGTGCCAGTAGACGCCGCGCACGTACTCGCGCCACCCGAGCACCTGGCGGATGAAACCCTCGGCGGCCTCCAGGGGCACGCGCCCCTTCCGCCAGGCCCGCTCCGCCCCCGCCACCACGTCGCGCGGGTCGAGCAGCTTGAGATTCATCGCCGCGGAGAGGCGCGAGTGGTAGAGCCAGGGCTCGCCCGTCCAGATCGCGTCCTGGTAGCGGCCGAAGGAGGCCAGGCGGTGGGCGAGGAAGTCGTCGAGCGCGGCGCGGGCGTCGTCGGGCGTCACCGGCCAGTCGAAGGCGGCCAGGTCGCCGGGATGGGACGCGAAACGCTTCCCCACGAGGTCGAGCACGCCGCGCGTCACCGGATCGGGGGCGAAGGCGCGCGGCGCGGGAAGCGGGCCGGGCCCGGAGCGCGGGAAGGAGCCGCGGTTCTCGGCGTCGTAGTTCCAGCGGCCGCCGGCCGGGCCGTCGTCGTCCATGAGCACGCCGTGCTTGTGGCGCAGCGGCCGGTAGAAGTACTCCAGCCGCAGTTGCTTGCGCCCCGCGGCGTGCTCGGCGAAGTCCTCGCGGGTGGCGAAGAAGTGGCGGTCGGGGCGGATCTCGAGGGGGATCCCCTCCGCGCCGGCCGCCGCGCGGAGCGCCTCCTCGACGCGCCATTCCCCCGGCTCCACGACCACGAGCCGCTCGGGCGGATCCTTGGCCTTGCGCGCCCGGGCGATGGCGGCGCCGAGGGCCGCGGCGAGCGTGGCCGGCTCGCCGCGCCGCGGCGCCGCGGCGAGCTCGGTGTAATCGACGGCGATCTTCTCGGCGACCAGCCCGTCGCGGAAGTGGCGCATGGCGGCCAGGAACAGCGCGATCCGGGCCTTGTGACTCCAGACGTGCTCGCTCTCCCCGGCCACCTCGGCCATCCACACCCGGTCGCGCGCCCGGTCGAAGCCGTCGAACGCCGCCGAGCGCCGGTCGAGCTGATCGCCGAGGACGAGGACGAGGTGGCGCATGGGGCGGCTCAAAACGGGAGGGGGCGGCGGGGAATGGTAGCACCCCGGCCCCTTCCAGCCCGCCGGCGACCCGATCGTGGCCGCCGCCGCCGGGGAGCCGTAGGCTGCCGGAAGCGTCCGCATCGCCGCCGCACCGCCCGAGGCCCCGCCGAGCATGATCCGAGCCGTTCCCCAGGTGCGTTCCGTCGCGCCGCTGCATCCGCACGAGGTGTACCGGGCCCAGGTGTTCCACGCCGGGCACCTGTGGCTCGGCCACAGCGCCGGCACCGTCGACGACTACCGCCTCGCCCTCCACGACGGCTCCGGCGCGCTGCGGGCGACGGCCCCCGTTGGGCACACGCTCGAGTTCCTCCATCCCTTCGGTCCGCACTCGATCCTCGCCGTCGGCAAACATCACACGGGCACCCGGGGCTGGCGCACCTACCACACGGTGGCGACGCTCCGCGCCGGCGGGATCGCCGTGCGCACCCGGAGGATGCCGGCCCGCTACCAGGTGGAGCAGTTCGGCGGCTCGCCGCGCGCGATGTTCTTCAACGAGACCGGCCTGGGGCGGATCCTCCACTGGAACGGCTTCTGGGCGCGGGCCCTCCCGGCCACCGTGCACTTCCCCGGCCGGATCCTCCACTGCGGCCGGCACCTGTTCGTCCTCGAGCGCAATCACTTCCGGCCGGGGGAGGAGACGATCGCCCGCATCGACCTCGCGGGGGGCGGGATCGAGCGCACGTTCGCCCGCACGCGCCGGCGGCTGACGACGCTCCTCGACCTGCACGGCCTCCCCTGGATCGCGGCGCCGGAGAGCTGGGCCGACCGCGTGCTCCTCGTCGACAAGGCGACCAACCGTCTGGCGGCGGAGATCCCGGTGGAGGGGGCCCCGGTGGAGGTGGGCCGCCTCGGCGACTGCCTCGTGGTCGCCGCGCAGGAGACGCGCCGGCTCGTGTTCTTCCACCTCCTCCGCCCCGGCTTCCCCTGCGTGGCGGAATGGGATCTCGCCGACCAGGGGCCGGGCCTGGCCAACATCCGGGCGCTCCACGTCGATCCGGCGACCGGAAGCGTCTACCTGCGCTCCCCCTACCATGTCACCGTCGACGGCGACACGCCGGCGGTGAGCGTGGTCGAGGACCCCGACGGCGCCACCTACCGGGCCTGCACTGGCCGCGACCGCGGCGCGCCGGCCCGGGCCGCCTGAGGCCTCACTCCGCCAGCGACACGCGCACGAGTTCCTTGTCGTTGCGCACGAACACGCTCCGCTCGGCGTAGGCCGGCGGGCACCACACCACCCCGCGGCCGAACGCCGACTGCGTCGGGTCCACGAGGTGCGCCCGGTCGAGTTCCCGGTAGCCCTCCGGCCCGATCGAGGCGATCACCAGATCGCCGGTCTCGGCGAAGAGGAAGAAGCGGTCGCCGTGACGGCAGAGGAAGGCGGTGCCCGTGGCCGGGGGCCGCTCCCCCAGGGGACCGGGGGTGGACCACTTCACCTCGCCGGAGGGGATGTGGACGCCGCGCAGGTCCCCCTTCTCGTGGAAGCCGTAGAGCATGTCGCCGTCGACGAACGGCTGCACGTTGACCGCCGAGATGCCGTGCTTGGCCTTGTTGCGCCACACCGGCTCGACCCCGGGGGCGTCGGCGGCGAGCTTCACGAGGAGGTTCTTCTCCTGGAAGCCGCCCACGTAGAGCCATTCCCCCACCCGCACCGGGGCCATGATGATCGAGCCGTTGTCGGCGTTGTAGGGCGTCTCCCAGAGCGGCGCGCCCGATTCGGGATCGACCGCGTACATCCCGTCCGGCTTCATGAGCACCAGCTGCCGCCGCCCGGCGGCCTCGATGATCGTCGGCGGCGAGTAGCCCTGCTCCGGCGCCGTGCCGGCGCGCCACAGCTCCTTCCCCGTCGCCTTGTCGAGGGCCACGACGTGGGCCTTCGCGGTGCCGGCCACGACGACGAGGCGCTCGCCGTCGACGAGCGGGTGTCCGGCCCAGCCCCACAGCGCCGCCTTCGTCTCGTAGTCTTTCTTCAGGTCCTTCGCCCACACCACGCGGCCGTCGGCGACGTCGAGGCAGAGGAGATCCCCCTCGGCCCCGAGCGTGTAGACGCGCCCGCCGTCCACCGTCGGTGTGCAGCGCGGCCCGGCCGGATAACTGATCGTGTAGGCGACCGGGTATTCGTGGCGCCACAGCTCCTTGCCCGTGGCGGAATCGAAGGCCAGCACGCGCTCGGTGCCGCGGGCGGTCTCGCGCTCGAAGTTGTCGCCGGGAAGGTCGGCGTCGGGGACGAAATCGGCGACGAACACCCGTCCGTCGGCCACCGCCGGGCCGGCGTAGCCCCCGGCCACCGCCACGCGCCAGGCCACCTTCGGCCCGCCGGCGGGGAACCGCTCCACGATGCCCTCCTCGCGCCACACGTTGTCGCGCCGCGGACCCATCCACTGCGGCCAGTCGTCGGCCCGGGCGGCCAGGAGGGAGGCGCCGGCGACGGCGCAGGCAGCGCAGGCGCTCACGAGGGAACGGTCACAGCGGCGGCGGGACGGCATGGGGAGATCTCCTCGGGGACACCGCGATCGGGCGGGGAGAGGATACCAGCGCCGCCGGGCACGGGCCGCGGCTACCGCCCCCCCAACTCGGCCACGGCGATCCGGCCGGCTCCCCCCTGATTGCCGGCGACGACCAGCGCGGCCGCCGCCCCGTCGCGCACCTCCAGGCGCAGCGATTCGATCGCCCACCCGGGGCGGAACTCGTCGAACACCGCCGTGGTGCGCACGTCCGAGAGCCGCACGCACTCGGCGTCGCAGGAGACGAGCGTCCGCCCGGCCGGTGACCACGCCACCGCCGTCACCTCGCTGCCGTGCCGGGCGAAGGATCCCAGCGGCAGGCCGCTGGCCGCGTCGAAGCGCTCCACCTCGCCGGTGTTGGTGCCGATCACGAAGCCGGAGCCGTCAGGGGCCCAGGCGACCACGCGCACGGTGCCGGTCTCCGGAGGAAGGTCCACGACCCGGCGCCGCCCGGACCGCGGCGTGCCGTCGGCGGCGAGCTCGTAGAGCCACAGCGCCTTGCCGGCGCAGACCACCGCGCGGGGCCGCGGGCCGAAGGTGCACGCCAGCGCGTCGACGTTGACGCCGAGGGTGTCGATCTCCTCGAGGCGTGCCTCGCCGTCGTCCCAGACGAGCAGCCGGCCGGTGTTGTCGCCGACGAGGAGCCGGTCGCCGTCGAGCCATTGGAAGACCCGCGAACGGATCCCCTCGGGGAGGCTCCGCAACCCGAGGTCCGCAGGCCGCGACGAGCCGGTCGGCGTCGAGGAACACGATCGCCTCCACCTCCGTGTCGTCCGCCACGGCCAGATCGGGGGCGTCGAAGGGACGCCCCTCGACGAGCGGCGCACCGCCAGCGGCGAGGGAATGGACGCGGATCACGCGCGCCCCGCCGCCGGAGACGAGCGCCGCTCCGTCGGGCGACCATGCCAGGCCGAACACCGGCCCGTCGCCGGTGCGCCACGACTCGAACCCGCGGCGCAGCGTGGCCGCCGCCTGATGCCCGCGCACCTCGGCGACGCGCGATTCGAGTTGCCGGCGCTGGCGCGTCTCGAGCAGCAGGGCGCCCGAAGCGACGAGCGTGGCGACCAGGGCCACCGCCGACGCGGCGAGCAGGGCACGGTGGCGGCGGGCGACGCGCAGGGCACGCTCCAGAAGCGTCACCGGCCGGGCGACGGTGGGGCGGCCGTCGAGGAACCGGGCCAGATCGGCGGCCAATTCCGTCACGGTGGCGTAGCGCTCGGAAGGGCGCTTGGCGAGGCAGGCCAGTGTCACGGCCGCCAGGTCGGCCGGCACCCCGGCCACCACGCGGTCGGCCGCCACCGGCTCCGCGGTGAGGACGAGGCGCATCGTCTCGGTCTCGTTGGATCCGGCGTGGATGCAGCGGCCGGTGAGGAGCCGGTCGAGGAGGAGCCCCAGGCCGTGGATGTCGGTGGCCGGCCCCACCTCGCCGAACGCCCGGTCGGCCTGCTCCGGCGCCATCCACGCCGGCGTCCCCAGCCGCGCCCCCTCGCGCGTCAGGTCGCTGGTCTCGGACGGGGCGTGCGTGTCGGCGAGCTTGCCCAGGCCGAAGTCGGCGAGCTTGAGCTCCAGCCGCTCGGCCGGCGCCCCGGGCCCGCCGGCCTCGAGCACGCCCGAGTCGCCCGGCACGAGCAGCACGTTGGCGGGCTTGATGTCACGGTGGAGGATGCAGAAACCGTGGGAGTGCGTCACCGCCCCGGCCAGCGTGAGCACGACCCTGGCGGCGACCCGCGGAGGCAGCGGTCCGGGGTGGCGCTCGAGCCACTCCGCCAGGCTGCCACCGGCGCAGAACTCCTCGGCGATGAAGACCTGGCCGTCGGCCTCCCCCGCCTCGAAGATCGTCACGATGTGCGGATGATCGAGACGCGCGGCGAGCTCCGCTTCGCGCACGAAGCGGCGCCGGGCGCCGCGCGGCAGCACGGCCTCCGGCCTGGCGACCTTGAGCGCCACGCGGCGCAGGAGGCGCGTGTCGAAGGCCTCGTAGACCGTGGCGAAGCCGCCGCGGCCCACCTCGCGCACGATCGCGAACCGGCCGATGCGGCGGGGCGTCTCGCGCGGCTCCTCCCCGGCGCCGTCCTCGGCGGCCATCTGCCGCAACAGCAGGATGGCGTCGAGCCCCTCGGGAGGCTCGGGCGCGTCGTCGTCGGCGGGGATGCCGGCGCCGCCGTGGCCGCCGAGGCGGTCGTCGAGATCGGCCAGTCGCTCCAGCGCGTCGCCCGGAGGATCCGCCCGGCACGACGCGTCCGGATCCGCGGCACCGCCGGGCGGACGTCGGCCGGCAGGCGCCGCGCGGCGACCACGAGCAGGTAGTCGCGCACGGCGTCG
>CAISKG010000370.1 GCA_903885855.1 uncultured Planctomycetaceae bacterium | reverse complement strand
CGACCCGTCGGCGGCTGCGACCACCGCGGCGTAGCGCCAGGCGGTGGCCAGCGGCTCGTCCATCCGATGGAGCTTGGCGAAGTCGCCCCACGGCGCGGCGCCGGCCTGCCCGGTGAACTGGAAATCGACGTAGAGTTCGAGCCCGGCCGCCTCGAGCCCGGCCAGGTACTCGGCGTAGAGCTCCCCCATGCGCGGGTCGTTCGAGGCCTCGTAGAAGGCCTGCTGCGCGGGCCCCCCGCGGCCGTCGAGATGCGCGCCCCCCTCGTAGGCCAGGAGGCCGATCGGCCTGCCCAGCCGCGCCGACCACTGCTCCGCCAGCGCCGCGTGGCGCCGCGTCCAGTCGATCGACGTCGCGATCGCGGCCCGGCTGTCGGCGAGCACCGTGTCGACCGTCGTCGCCGCGGTGTAGGCCTCACGCACCTCGTCGGCCGGGGCGAAGTAGGGGGCGATCGCCAGGGCGTCGAACGAGCCGCCCATCACGGAGGCCATCCGGTCGACGATCCACTCGTTGGCGGCCTGCCCCGCCACCACGCGCACGAGCCTCCCGGTCTGGCCGGCGAAGACCTGCGTCCAGATGTCGAAGTCGCGTTTCGCCTCGCGGCCGGCCACCTGCCAGCGGTCGAAGCCGGCGTGCTCCGGGCGGGCGGCGAGCTCGTCGACGACGCGTGCGCCGTCGAAACCCCAGGCGTAGTTCCAGATCTCGTTCGCCCACTCGACGTGCACCCTGCGGCCCGGCTCGAGCCGGTCGCGGACGGTCTCGGCGAAGGCGCGGACGTAGGCGTCGTCGGCCCGCGCGGGCATGTTGAACCAGGCGTCGGCGTCGAGGTCGTTGGCCAGCTGCACCATGTGCTCGACGGAGACGCCGTTGACGAGGGGCTCGCTCGGTGAGCCCCCCGGCCCGGAGCTCTGCCGGGCCGCGTCGGCGGGACGGGCGTCGGCGGGGCCGCGGATCGTGGAGCCGTTGGTCTCCTGCCAGGGCATGAAGCGGATCGTGGAAAAGGGGGCGAGGCGCTCGAGGAAGAGCGGATGGAACGGCGAGAAGCCGGCCCCGGGCCGCCACACCTCCCCGGCGAAGCTCCGCCCCTGCCAGTCGGGCATCCAGACGTGGATCCCGCGCACCGGATCGGCCGGATCGGTGGCCTCGATGCGGACGAGGATGCCGGAGTCGCTCGGGGCGACGGCCAGTTCGGCCCGCGTGATGCCGTCGGCGCCGGTCGCCTGGGAGACGACCCGGGCATCGAAGCCGAAGGTCACCGTCCCCGTCCCCTCCCACTGGGCATGGTAGGTGCCCGCCTGGTAGCCCCCGGCGTCGCGGAACAGGAGCGTGGCCGCCTGCTGGCGGAACTGCCGGCCGTTCTCGCTCCAGGTAGCCAACCGCTCGACCTCGCCGCGGGCGTCCACCGCCAGGGGATGCGTCGCGCCGACGTCCCAGGCGAGGGCGCCCGAGGCGGTGTCGACCGCCTGGGCGATCCAGGGGCGGGAGGCCTGGAAGGCGTCGGTGAAGGTCCACGCCGGCGACCAATCCACCACGCTCTCCACGTTCATCCCCACCCGCATCCCGCCGGCGGCGAACATCTGCCTCGGCTCGAGCGCCTCGGGGCCGGCGGCGGCCCGGCGCGGGCGCCGCCGCGCGCGGCGTCGTGCACCGGCCGCCGCGGAATCGAACAGTCGGCCGAACCAGCCGCGTGCCGCCATGACGCCTCTCCTCCCTCGAAGGATCGGGCTTTGCAGGCCAATGCCGCGGCCACCCCGCCGCATCCCCCACCGACGTCGGTCACGGTGCACATCGCGTGCCACCCTGGCTGCCCGTGGAAAAAGTCATCCATGACCTTCTTCCGCTCAGGACACCCCAGAAAAAGCCGAGGTCTTTCAGGGGTGTTCGCCGCCGCATCCAGCGGCGGGTCGCTGTGTCCACAGCCTGCCAGGGGGCCGCGGCTGCGGCGCGGCCGGATCACGTCAGCCAACGGTGGGCATGGGAGAAGGAGTGGTGGTACCAGCTGCCGGCGCGGAAGGGGCGGAGGTGGATGCCGCAGGGGATGCGCCGGCCGCGGGCGTCCTTGATCCGGCCGCCGGTGGAATCGATCACCAGCGGCTCGCCGTCGGGGCTCTCGGCGCAGGCCCCCACCCACATGATGACGTGCGTGACCTTCGTCCGCTCGCGATCGCCGATGTAGAGCAGGTCGCCGGGAAGGAGCCGCGCCGCCAGCGCCGCGTGCCACTCCGCCGGGCTCCCCGCGGGCCGAGGGATCGTCTCGGCACGGACCTCGCCGTGCGCCGAGGGGGCGCGCGTCGCGCGCGCCTGCGTGCGGATGCCCGTATCGAGGTGGATGCCGAGGGCCCAGTTGTAGTTCCAGCCGCTGAAGTTGCTGCAATCGACCCCCTTGCCGTGCCGTGCGCCGCAGCACTCCTTCCAGGGCCATGATTCGGGGGGATCCCAGTCGGGAACGTGGTGGTGCTGATACTGGTAGCCCACGTAGCGCGCCGCGGCGGCCACCACCCGCTCCCGGCGCCACGCCACCGGCTTGGTGCGGACCTGCGGCGGACAGTCGAACTTCCGCGGCGGCACGCCCCACGATCCGTACGTCCGGCGCACCTGGGGCGAATACCAGTCGTGGTGCGGCACGGAACTCTGCTCCGCGGCGCTGCCGCGCGGGCCGTCGGCGTCGAAGAGCAGGTCACGGAGCGGGTGGGTGAAGGCGAGCCGGTAGGGGCTCTCGTAGGGACCATCGTCGTCGACGGCGTCGGGGGCCTCGTCGACCGCCGCGCTCTGGCCGTCGTCGCCGGCGCCCGCTTCGGCCACGTCGGCGCCCTCCTCCCCGGCCGGGCCCTGTGCGGCGAGCCGCGCGCCCGCGCCGATCGCGGCGAGCGCCGCGAGCCCGGCCGGCATCCCGCGCCGCGTCAGCACCACCTTCCCCGACGACCGTCGCATGCGTCCCTCCCCGATCCCGGGGGCCAACGAGCCATCGCGGCATCGTAGCAAAAGGCGCGTTTCCACCGGGAAAACCTGGCCGGCGCGCGCCCTTCCGCCGTCGCCGGCCGCTCCCTATCCTCCCGTCCCCGCCCCGCGACCGTCCCCTGCCGGGAGCCCGCCATGCTCCGCCGCACCTTCGTCGCCCTGCCGCTCGTGGCGTGCCTGGCCGGCTGCCGCGGGCAGCGGCAATTCGCCCGCTTCGTCGCCCCCGGCGACCGGCTCATGATGGGGAGCCACCAGGCCGGCAGCGAGACCTTCGCGCCGCTCGTCGACGAGGCGGTGGCCAAGCTCCTCGCGCGCCACGCCGAGGCGCCGGTGCAGCAGGTCTCCTACGACGCCGAGGGGCGGCCGCTCCCCTGCCCGCCGAAGCGGATCTGCTTCGTCGGCGTCGAGAACAAGAGCGCCGAGGACATCGGCGACTTCAAGGACGAACTCTACGAGGTGATCGACGCGCGGATCCTCGATTCGGCCGTCTTCGCCCCGCTCAACCGGCGTTTCGTGGAGGCGGGACTGCGCGCCACCCGCATCCGGCCGGACGAGCTCTGCGTGCCGCAGCGGATGCGCGACTTCGCCGCGCACCTGGAACGCGAGGGGGAGCCGATCGACTACCTCCTCTACGCCACGCTCACCTCCGGCACCACGCGCGAGAACCGCGACTACGAGCGCTCCTACCGGCTCTCGCTCGAGCTCGTCGACGTCCGCAGCGGCGCCTACGACAAGCAGTCCGCCGACATCACCAAGGGCTACCACCACAGCCGCCTGAGCCGGTGGCGGGCCTCGCGGTAACTTCACGTGGAAAAAGTCATCCATGACCTTTTTCCACTGGGGGGACGCCCCGGGAAAAGCCAAGGTTTTCCCGGGGCTCAGCCGCCGCATCCAGCGGCGGATTCCTTCGGTCATCGTCGGTCCGCTGGCGTGGAAAAAGTCATCCATGACCTTTTTCCACTCGGGACGCCCCCCCACCTCCCCTGCATGCGCCGCGCCGGCCTCATCGTCGCGCCCTGCCTCCTCCTCGCCGGCTGCACGACGCACCTGGCGCGGCTCGAACCGGTGCGCACGGCCTACTTCGGCGGCGACATCGCCGCCGCCGAGCGGCTCGTCGACGAGGCGATCGACTCCCACGCGTCCGACGCCGACGTGCTCACCCTCGACAAGGGGCTCCTGGCGCTGGCCGACGGGCGGCCGGACGAGGCACGCCGCCTGCTCGTGACGGTGCGCGACCGCTTCGACCACCTCGAGCAGGAGAGTCCGGCGGAGGACGCGTGGTCGATGCTCACCGACGACCGACAGCGGGCCTACGCGGGCGAGGATCACGAGCGCGTGCTCGTCCGTGCGCTGGCCGCGGTCGCCGACCTCGCGGCGGGGGGGGACGACGCCGAGGCGCTGGCGCTTCAGGCCGCCGAGAAGCAGGGGGAGATCGTCGCCGCCGCCGTCGCCGACGACGGCACGAACCCCAAGAGCGGCTACCGCCCCGTGGCCCTGGCCCCCTACCTGCGCGGCATCCTCCGCGAGGCGACCCACCGCGACTACGACGACGCGGCGCGCCACTACGCCACGGTCGCCTCGTGGGAGCCGGGGTACGCCCCGGCGCGCGACGACGTGGTGCGGGCCGGCGGCGGCGTCCATTCCGCGCCGGGCCACGGCGTGGTGCATCTGGTGGCGCTGGTGGGCCACGGCCCCTGCAAGGTGGTCGTGGAGGAGGTGCCCTCGAGCGCGGCGCTGCTGGTGGCCGACCAGATCCTGTCGGCCACGCTCGCCCAGTCGCTCCCCCCCACGATCGCCCCCATCCGCGTGCCGCGCGTCGTGGCGGCGCCGGGGCGCGTGCGCGCGGTGGCCGTGGGGCGGGCGGCCGGCGCGGGCTGGACCACCGCCGGCCGCACCACCACGATCACCGACGTCTCGCGGATGGCGGTCGAGCAGGATGCGGCGGTGCACGACCTCGCCGTGGGGCGCGCGGTGGCCCGGCGGGCCCTCAAGAAGGCGACGGTGTTCGGCGTCAAGGAGGGCATCGGCCTCGACCGCTTCGGGCCCGCCGCGCTCCTCTTCGACGTCGCCGGCGTCGCCTGGGAGGCCGCCGAGAACGCCGACACGCGCTGCTGGGGCCTGCTCCCCGACTCGGTGCAGGTGCTGCGCCTCGAACTGCCCGTGGGCGACCACACCCTCGCGCTGTGCGCCGTCGACGAGGCGGGGCGGGCGGTGGGGAGCTCCGTGGCACGGAGCGTGTCGGTCGAGGACGGCCGCAACGCCTACCTCGTCGTCACGGCGGTCGACGCGGGGATCATCGGCGGCGCGGCCGCCGTCGATCGCTGACGGCGGCGCGACGCGCGCCCGCCGCCGTCCTGACACGATCCCACGGCGAACCGGCTTCCTCGCCGTCACCCGGCCGGCGGGCGACCGCGCCGCGTCGGCCCGGTCGTTGACGGGCGTCGCGGCGGTGGCGACACTCGCCCCCCGGGGAGGCGCGGCCGACGTGGGCCGATGCGCCGCGGAGGCGGGCGGGAGAGCGGACCGATGCGCGGGGCGGGGCTCGTGGCCGGGCGTGCCGTCTGCCTCGCCGGCGTCCTCGCCGCCGGGGCCAGCGGCGCCGAGCCGGCCGTCGACGGCGCCTTCTTCGAGCGCTTCGTGCGCCCCCTGCTCGTGGAGCGCTGCCAGGGGTGCCACGCCGGCCCCGACGCGGCGGCGGGGCTGCGGCTCGACTCGCGCGCCGGCCTCCTCCGCGGCGGCGACTCGGGCCCCGCGATCGCCCCCGGCCGGGCGCCGCAGGAGAGCCTCCTCGTCCGCGCCGTCTGGCAGCGCGACGGCCTCGAGATGCCCCCCGACGGTCGGCTCCCGGCCGCCGACACCGAGCGGCTGGCGGCGTGGGTGGCCGCCGGCGCGCCCTGGCCGGGCGACGCGGAGGGCGCGGGCGCCGGCCCCGGTCCCGCCGCGCCGTTCGTGGCGCCCCTCCCCCCCGACGCCCCGGCGCTCGCGGGGCATCTCCAGCTCTGGCTGCGCGCCGGGGCGCTCGCGCTCGACGACGGCGCGGCGGTGCCCGTGTGGCCCGATGCCAGCGGCCACGGCCGCGACGCCAGCGCCACCCGGGGGGTGCGCGCCGACGGCCAGGGGCTGCCGGGGACGTTCGTGCGCGAAAGCACGCTCGCGCGCCGCCCGGCGGTGCGCTTCGCCACCGACACCGGCTACGCCACCTCGCCGAGCCTGCCGGTGCCGATCGCGGGCGACGCCGGCGCGACGCTCGTGGCGGTGGTGAACCTCGAGCCGCACGATGCCGGCCCGCCCCACGACGGCATCCTCGGCCTCGGCGATCCGGCCAATCCCGGCGCCGACCCGGGCCTGCCCCTGGCCTTGCTGCTGCAGATCAACCGCGCCGAGGACCACGCCCTGCACCTCGCCGGCGGCTGGAACCACGACGCCTCCTGCGGCCCGGGCTCCTTCCGCACGCGCTACGGGCGGCCGACGCTCGTGGTGGCGATCAAGGCGCCGGGGCCGATGCGCTCGGCGGCGCGCCTCTACGTCGACGGTGTCGGCGTTCCCATCGTCGACGGCCGCGAGACGGTGCCGGCGATCCGCCATCGCCCCGACATCGGCGTCTTCCTGGGGCGGGCCGTGTCATGGTCGGGCTCGGTGCGCGGCGACGTGGGGGAGGCGATGGTCTTCGACCGGGCCCTCGCCGACGGGGAGCGCGAGGGGCTCGAGGCCTGGCTCGGCGACGCCTACGCCATCCCCCTGGGCGGGCCGCACCGCCCCGCCCCGCCGGCCTACAGCGCCGCCGAGCGGTCCCACTGGGCCTACGCCCCCCCCGCCGAGCCGCCCCTGCCGCCGGTGCGCGATCCGGCCGCCGCGCCCACGCCGATCGACCGCTTCGTGAGCGCGCGCCTCGACGAGCTCGGCCTCGAGCCGGCGCCGCCGGCGGCCCGCGGCGACCTCCTGCGGCGCGTGTCGTTCGGGCTCACCGGCCTCCCGCCGACCCCGGAGGAGACGGCGGCCTTCCTCGCCGACGAGTCCCCCGGAGCCTTCGAGCGCGTGGTCGACAGGCTCCTCGCCTCGCCGGCCTACGCCGAGCACCAGGCGCGCGACTGGCTCGACGTGGCCCGCTACGCCGAGACCACCGCCAACGACGCCAACGCCGTCATGGCCCAGGCGTGGCGCTACCGCGACTGGGTGGTCGACGCCTTCGACGCCGACATGCCCTACGACCGCTTCCTCCTCTGCCAGATCGCCGGCGACCTGCTCCCTCCGTCGGGCGACGCCGACGCCGACGCCGCCCGGACGATCGCCACCGGCTTCCTGATGGTGGGCCCGAAGGCGCTGGCCGAGACCGACAAGGAGCAGTCGCGGCTCGACATCGTCGACGACCAGATCGACGTCATCGGCCGGGCGACGATGGGGCTGTCGCTGGCCTGCGCCCGCTGCCACGATCACAAGTTCGACGCCATCCGCACCGCCGACTACTACGCGCTGGCCGGCATCCTCCGCAGCACCGAGCCGTTCCAGAACGAGGTCCGCAACGCCACCATGTGGCACGAGTTCCCCGTGGCGCTCGGCGGGGGCCGCGAGCCGGTCGTCGTGATGGCGCCCAGGGAGGCCCTCCCGCGCGACCTGCGCGTCCATCTCCGCGGCAACCGCTTCCAGCTCGGTGCCGTGGCCCCGCGCGGCGTGCCGGGGATCTTCGCGGCGGCCGCCTCCGGGCCGCCCCCCGACCCGGCGGCCCCCTTCGCTGCCCCGGGGACGAGCGGCCGCCTCGAGTTCGCACGCTGGCTCACCGCCCCCGAGCATCCGCTCGCCGCGCGCGTGCTGGTCAACCGCGTCTGGCAGCGGCACTTCGGCCGCGGCCTCGTGGCCACCGCCGACGACTTCGGCACGCGCGGCGCCGCCCCCTCCCACCCCGGCCTCCTCGACTGGCTCGCGCGCCGCTTCGTCGAGGACGGCCAGAGCCTCAAGGCGCTCCACCGCCGGATCCTCGCTTCCGCCGCCTACCGGCGCTCGACGCGGGCCCCCGCCGCCACGCTCGAGGCCGATCCGGAGAACCGCTGGCTCGCGCGCCATCCGCGCCGTCGTCTCACCGCCGAGGAGCTGCGCGACGCGATCCTCGCCGTCGCCGGGTCGCTCGAGCGGACGCGCGGCGGCGACGCGAGCGCCCGGGCCCTCCTGGAGAAGGCGGAGGACATCGGCGCCCAGATCAAGCCCAACCGGCTGGCCGCCGACGACCCCGTCTACGACCGGGCCCTGTGCCGCACGCTCTACCTCCCGCAGGTGCGCAACATGCTCCCCGACGCGCTCGCGCTCTTCGACGCCGCCGATCCCAACGGCGTCACGGCCACGCGCGGCGAGACCACGGTGCCCGCGCAGGCGCTGTTCCTCATGAACGGCGCGCTGGTGCGCGCGCAGGCGCTGGCCTTCGCGCGGTCGTTGGTCGACATGGAGGCCCCGGGCGACGCCGAGCGCGTCGACGCCGCCTGCCGGCGGGCCTTCGGCCGCCCGGCCGAGCCGGCGGAGATCGCCGAGGCGCTCGCCTTCGTGGCCGGCGAGACGGCCGCGGCGGACGACTCGCCCGCCGGTGCCGCCGAGCGACGTCTGGCCGCCTGGCAGGCCTGGTGCCAGACGCTCTTGTGCTCGGGTGAGTTCGCGTTCATCGAGTGAGGTCCCCATGCCCCCGTTTTCCCGACGTGACTGGCTGCGATCGAGCGCCTGCGGCTTCGGCCACACGGCGCTGGCGGGCCTGCTCGCCGCCGGGGCCGGCGGCACGGCGAGCGCCGCGCCCCCCGCGGCACGCCGGCCCCACTTTCCGCCGCGGGCCCGCCGGGTGGTGTTCCTCTTCATGCACGGCGGCGTCTCGCACGTCGACACCTTCGATCCCAAGCCGCGCCTCGAGGCGATGAACGGCCAGCCGCTCCCCCTCCCCAAGCCGGCCTTCGAATTCGCCCCCACCGGCAACCTGCTCGCCTCGCCGTGGCGCTTCGGGCGCCACGGGCAGTCCGGCCTGGAGATCAGCGAGCTTTTCCCCTGCCTGGCCGCCCGGGCCGACACGCTCTGCCTGATCCGCTCGATGCACGGCGGCGACCAGGTCTCGCACGGCCCGGCGCTGCTCGCCATGAACACCGGCTCCGGGGTCTTCGCGCGCCCCAGCCTCGGCGCCTGGACGCTCTACGGACTCGGCAGCGAGAACGACAACCTCCCCGGCTTCATCAGTCTCTCCCCCTCGCTCTACCACGGCGGCGCCCAGAACCACGGCTCGGCCTT
>CAISKG010000369.1 GCA_903885855.1 uncultured Planctomycetaceae bacterium | reverse complement strand
TCGCGCGCGGCACGCGGATCGCCGCGTTGGCCACGAAGCCCACCGCCAGCACACCCGCCAGCACCAGCATCGTCCGGTCGTAGGCCCGGGCCGCCGGCACGCCCGCCGCACGCTGCCACTGGTTGAGGTAGTTGACGAGCACCGGCCCCAGGATCCCCGCCACGCTCCAGGCGGTGAGCAGCCGGCCATGGATCGCCCCGATGCTCCCGGTGCCGAAGAGATCGGCGAGATACGCCGGAATCGCCGCGAAGCCGCCGCCATACATCGAGAGGATCAGGCACATCACCGCGCAGAAGAGCCCCACGCTTCCCGAGCGGCCGATGGCCGGCACCGCGGCATAGAGGAGCGTCCCCGCCGCGAAGAAGATCGCGTACACCGCCCGGCGGCCGATCGTGTCGGAGAGCGCCGACCAGAAAAACCGGCCGAGGATGTTGAAGAGGCTCAACAGCCCGGTGAATCCCGCCGCCACCGCCGCCACCCGCGCCACGTCGGCCGCGTCGAGGGCCTCGAAGGGCACGTCGCGCCCCACCAACCGGCCGCCGAACATCTCCTGGAGCATCGGCGAGGCCATGCCGATCACCCCGATCCCCGCCGACACGTTCAGGCACAGCACGAGCCACACCAGCCAGAAGGGCCGCGTGCGGATCGCCTCCGCGGCCGAAAGGGACCGCACCGGCTCCGACCCGGCCTCGCCCGTGCCCCGCCCGGCGCCGCCCCCGCCGCGCGGCGACCAGCCCTCCGGCGGCACCCGGTAGGCGAAGGCCCCGATGTTCATGAAGACCAGATAGATCGCCGCCATCGTCAGGAGCGTTTCCCACACCCCCACCGACCGCGGCGTGGCGAAATGGCGCATGAGGCGCTCGGCCAGCGGCGCGCCGATCATCGCCCCGCCGCCGAAGCCCATGATCGCCATCCCCGTGGCCAGGCCACGCCGGTCGGGAAACCAGCGCACGAGCGTCGACACCGGCGAGATGTAGCCGATCCCCAGGCCGATCCCGCCGATCACCCCCGCCCCGAGCCACACGATCCACAGCCGGTGCAGCGCCACCCCGAGCGCCGCGATCGCCAGGCCGCCGCACCAGCACAGCGCCGCCACCACGCCGGCCCGGCGCGGCCCCACGCGCTCGAGCCACGGCCCGAAGAGCGCGGCGCTCGACCCGAGAAACACGAAGAAGAGCGTGTAGATCCAGCCCAGGAGCGGCTTGTCCCAGTCCCAGGTCGTGGCCACGAGGCGCGCGAGGAGCCCCGTCCCCTCCGGGCAGGGCACGGGCGCGTCGATCCCCACCGCCCGCGACAGCGGCAGCCAGAACACCGAGAAGCCGTAGGCCATCCCGATGCACAGATGCACGCACAGCGCCGCCGGCGGCACGAGCCAGCGGTTGAAGCCGGGAGGGGCGACGGTGCGCCGCTTGTCGAGCAGCCCGGCGCGGAGCGGCCCGGAGGAAGTGTCCATGCCGCGAGTCATACCACAGCCCGCCGCAGCCCGGCCATTTCCCGGCCATCG
>CAISKG010000368.1 GCA_903885855.1 uncultured Planctomycetaceae bacterium | reverse complement strand
GACGCCACGCGCACGCCGCGCGGCGCCGCGCCGATGCACTCCGCCACGAGCGCTTCGGCGAGCCGCCGGGCCGCGACCGACAGCGCGGCGCCCGGCGCCGGCGTCGCGGTCGCCACCGCGACGCGGACGCCTCCCACGAGGATCTCGCGGGTGCCGCGCCGCGCCCCGTGGCGGGCCGCGGCCCCGGGTGCTCCGGTGCTCACGGGCGGCTGCGCTCCTGGGAGAGCACGGACATCCGCAGGCCGTCGAGGACGAGGATCACGCGGCCGTCGGCCCCGAAGATCGCCAGGTCGTACTCGGTCGACTGTGCGTCCTGCGACCGGAATCGCAGCCGCACCGTGCACTTCTCCCCGGCGGCGGCCCGGGCGACGAACCGCAGGCGCTCGAAGCGGGTCGGGATCTCGACGCGCTTTCCGCAGAGGATGTAGGAGTAGACCCCGCAGGCCACGATCGCACCGTCGAGCATCGCCACGGGCACCGTCCAGCCGGCCGCCCCGCGCGGGCGGGCCACGGCGTCGGGATCGGGCGATTCGAGCCGGCCCCAGCCGCCACTGCGGTCGAGGAACAGGCCGGTGAGGGTCCGGAACGAACGGCCGTGCCACATCGGGCCGTCGTCCTGGTAGACCATCGGATTCCAGGGGAAGGGAGCCTCGTCGAGGACGGCGTCGGCGCTCCCCGAGGGCACCGCCGAGACGACCCCCGAGACCAGCGTCATGGCGTCGCCGCGGGCCGACGTGCCGTCGGCGGATCGCAGCGTGGCACGCAGCGCGCCGTCGGCCTGGGGGGCGACGTCGACCGCGAGGGTCCGCGCGTCGTCGGTGGGGAAGGCCACGGGGCGCTCCACCGCGAAGTCGCGAATCTCCGCCACGGCGGCCCCCACTCCCGCGGCCAGGGCGCCCTGCGCCAGTAGTTCGGCGCCCATCACGGCGGGCAGGAGCGGCCGGCCGAGTTGGCGATGCTCGGTGAGGAAGACGTCGACGCTCGGATCGAGGCGGAAGGCCACCGAGGTGCCGCCGGCGGCACGATCCACCGCGGCCACGAGGCTGCCCGTCGGCGCCCCGCCGGGGGCTTCGGCGGCGGGGACCGCCGTGTCGAGGCAGAAGACGCGCTCCGTGACGAGCCCCTCCGCCTCGGGCAGACCGGCGGCGAGCTCGTCGAGGAAGCGGCCCACGCCCTCGGCCAGCGGCATGAACTTCATCCCGAACTGCTCGAGCACGAACCGGCTCTCCGGCCGGCTCGCCATCCCCACCTCGTCCCAGGCGTGCCAGTGGAACACCGTGGCCCGGACGCCCGCGCGGGCCCGCAGCCGCCCGACGATCTTGGCGAGCATGTCGTTGGCCGCCGAATAATCGGCCTGACCGAGGCCCCCCAGCCGGCCGCTGGTGGAGCCGAAGGCCACGACGCTCTCGAGCGCGCGGGGATCGACCGCGGCGAGAATGTTCTCGAGGCCCACGCACTTCGGCCCGAACGTGGCGGCGAATCCCTCGGGGGTCTTCTTCTCGAACTTGCACGCCGACTCCCACCCGGCGCCGTGCACGATCCCGCGCACCGGCCCGGCCTCGCGCTCCACGCGGGCCACGAGCGACCGCACGGAGGCGGCGTCGGCGAGGTCGCAGATCTCGTAACGGGCGTCGACGCCGGCCACGCGGAACTTCTCCAGTTCGCGGGCGATCTCGATCGACTTCTCCACGTCGCGCCAGGCGGCACGCGGGTCGGCCGAGCGCTGCTTGGCGTCGAGCATGACGCGCCCCTTGAGCGCCTTCAGGCCCGCCTCGTCGAGCGCGGTCCAGCCGGGCTCGATCGCCGAGGGCCGCGTCGAGCCGACGAGCACCAGGCGCAGCCCGTGACGGCCGCCGAGGGCGCGGGCGCACGCCGCGGTCACCCCGCGGGCCCCGCCCGTGACGATCCACACGCTGCCGGGCGCGAGCCCGGCCAGGGCGCCGGCCGGCTGCGGACGCCGGTCGGCCGCCACCACGGTCTGCCGCCGACCGGCCACGAGACCGACTTCCACCGGCCCGTCGCCGCAGACCTCCGTGACGACGCCCCCGGCGACCTCGTCCTGCCCCGCCGCGGCGGCGAAATCGACGACGCGGATCTGGACGTCGGGATATTCCCGGGCGAGCCCCTTGAACAGCCCGCTGAAGGCTCCGCCGACGGGGCTGGCGATCGCCCCGGAGAGCCCGAAGTCACCGCCGAGGGAGGTCACCGCGGTGAGCGTGGCGCGGGCCGTGTCGCCCGCCCGGGTCCGGGCGGCGAGCCAACGCTGGCAGGCGAAGTAGCCCGCCGCCACCGTCGCCTCGCGCCCCGCGACCCACTCAGCCGGGGCCGTGAACGGCGCGGCGATCACGAGATGCCGCACGGCGCCCCGCGATTCGGCGGCGTCGAGCGCCGCGAGGGTGGCCGCCATGCCCGCGGCGTCGATCGATTCGACCGTGGCGCCCGCGGCGACGAAGCGGCGCCCGAGGGCCGCGGCCAGGGCGCGACCGGCCGGGTCGGCGCCGCCGAGGATGGCGACGCGCTCGCCGGAGAGGGAGCGGCGGACGGCGG
>CAISKG010000367.1 GCA_903885855.1 uncultured Planctomycetaceae bacterium | reverse complement strand
AGGAACGACCCCGGGATCGACGCCCCCAGCATCGCCTCGACCCGGGCGCGGAGCTTCGCGTCCCCGCCGCAGGCCCGATCCAGGAAAACGCGACGCGATTCCGCGTCGGAAATCGCCTGGGCCGTCTCGAAGATCTGCAGTTCGTTCATGCGTGCATTCTTGAAAGGAGGCCGGCGGTCGGCCGAAGGCGGCGGTCAGGATGCGGAGGCGACGACGCCTCCGGGGTCACGGAGTTCGCCCTGGACACGTTCCTGCCGCCACCTCGGATGCGACGGGCCACTCATCGGGTTCTCCCGACGTCCGAGCCAGCCGAGGAGGACGCCGCCGCTTCCCGGGCAGCCCGCTCGAGGACCATGTTCGACGCCTCGTGCCAGTCGTCGGGGGGCAGCGTCGCCTCGGCGGCCGCGAGCGCCTCCTTCACCGCGGCGAGATCGCCCGCAAACCATCCATCGACGAGCGGCCCGAGCCGAGTGCGCCGCGCGGCCGAGGCGAGGCGGTTGGCATGGATCTCCGCGTTGGAGAGGCCCCAGAGGCGAATACTGCCGTCCGCGGCCCCCGTGATGAGCAGCGTACCGTCACCGCTCAGCGCGTGGGATGTCAGTCCACTCTCGCTTCCCTTTAGAACGACCAGCGACTCCCCGGTCGACGGATCCCATACGCGCGTCGTGCCGTCCTCGGCGCTCGTGACGAGACGTCTTCCATCGGGACTGAACGCGAGCGAAAAAATGTACCCCTCGTGCCCCCTCAGCACGCCGACGGGCTCTCCCGTCGTCCCGTTCCACACGAACGCATCAGGGCCATCTGCGGAAGCCAGCCGGAGGCTGTCGCCGCTGAAGAACATCGCGTCAGGAACCGAATCCTCCGCCAGCACCGCAACCACTTCACCCGTCGATGTGTTCCACAATCGCTTCGGCCCTTCCGCCGCACTGCCGGCGAGCAGTGCCCCGTCTGGGCTGAGTGCGAACGTGATCAACGCCCCGGTGTCCCGAAGCGTGGGCCTCGCTACACCCGAAACGACATCCCACACCCGCAGATCCCCATCCGCGTCGAGCACGGCGATGACCCGGCCGTCACGACTTACCGCGAGATCGGCGACCGGGGCTCCGTCTCCATTCATGACATCCAAGGGCTCGCCCGTGCGAGCATCGTACGAATGAACGCCGCCGTCGGAGACCGCGAGGGCAAGTCGCGCCCCGTCGGCGCTCAGGGCGGCGATTGCCCCCGGCTCACTGGAACGGCGGGGGAATCCGACGGTCTCTGCAGTCCCCGCATCCCAGACGCGGTGACCTTCCTCGGATGCCGTGACGAGCCTCGTGCCGTCGGCACTGAAACCGAGCACCGCGACGGCGCTGTCGTCGCCCGGCAGAACAGCGAGCATCTCACCGGTCGAAGGATCCCACAGCCGGACAGTGCCGTCCGCCGAGCCCGAGGCGAGGCGTTTGCCGTCCGCTCTGAACGCCAGCGATGTCACGAGGCTCTCGTGCCGATCAAGAAACACGGTCGGCTCGAAACCGGAAGCGTCCCACAGCCGAACGGTCTGGTCGCTCGACTCCGTGACCAAGCGATCCCCGTCGAAACTGAACGCCACACCGTTCACGAAGCTTTCGTGCCCCTTCAGTACGTCGATGGCCCCGCCCGTCGACGTGTCCCAGAGACGAGCGGTCGCATCCGCGGCTCCTGTCGCCAGACGCGATCCAGCAGCTCCGAAGGCGACCGAGACGACCCCTTCCTCATGCCCCTCGAGCGTGGCGAGCATCCGCGCAGAGGCAACATCCCATAGGCGCGCGGTCCTGTCATAGGCCCCGGTGGCGAGCAACGTGCCATCGGCACTGAAGCCCACCGCAGCGACGTCGTCGGCATGGCCTTCGAGGACCGCCAGACATTCCCCGGATGCGGCGTTCCAGATCCGCGCGGTGTCGTCTTCCGACCCTGTCGCGACGCGCGTGCCATCGCTGCTAAATTCCACAGTGATGACCCGCCCCGTGTGACCCTCGAGCACAATGACCGTCTCCCCAGTGCGCGAGTCCAGGATCTTCGCCGCGTTACCCGGTGCGTCGGTGACCATCCAGGTGCCATCCGGGCTTCGGCGCGGATGGATCAACCCCGAATTGACGCCCCGCAGCGACTCATCCATCAGCCTCGGTACCGCTCCTGATGAACCTCCCGCCAGACGAGCGATATCCGACGCCGCGAGGAAGCCGCCAAGCGATTCACGACTCGGCTCGAGAACGGCGAGCGACTCGTCGAGCAAGGGCTTGACGGCCATCAACTCGATCGGCACGAGAACGCCGTCGCCGTGGGCGTCCCGGTGCGACTTCAGCGTGTCGCGATACAACTCCTTAGCGAGTTTCCGCTGGGGCTTCTCCAACTCCGCACAGAGCCTGTACAGATTGGCGACGTACAACTGCCGCTTCGTCGCCAAGGACTCGGCCGCCGCGGTCTCGAGCGCGGTCTCGGCCCGGCCGGCCTCCTTCTTCGCGATCTCCAGCGCCGCCTCGGCCCGACCGCGCTGAGCGTCGGCGAGCGTTTTCTGCCGGCGGGCCTCGGCCCGCTCGCGCTCCGCCCGCACCGCGAACGCCGAGATCCCCACCACCGCGGCCACGAGGCTCGCGGCGATCCCCGCCAGGGCAGCGGCGGCCGCCTTGTGCTTCCGCGCGAGCCGCCCGACGCCGTCCCAGAAACCGGGCGCGACCGCCGCGATCGGATCGCCGGCGAGGAAGCGGCCGACGTCGGCCGAGAGTTCACTCGCGCTCGAGTAGCGGCGGTTCCT
>CAISKG010000366.1 GCA_903885855.1 uncultured Planctomycetaceae bacterium | reverse complement strand
CGGGCGGTCGCCGGCCGCGCGCGGCGCCGGCATGCCCGGCGGCGGCACGACGAGGCGGCCGCGCGTGCGCATGGCGCGCAGTTCATCGCGGATCGCCAGACGGCGGATCTCACGGAGCAGCGTGGGGCGGGCGGCGACCATGGGCGTGGCTCCCCGGGGGGGCGGTCGCGCTGCCGGCGGGCGCGGTCGTCCCCCGCCGCGCGGTGCCTCCCCTCTCGCTTCTACGCCCCTCCGCGGGAAACGTGCGGTCGGGCACGGCGCAGGGTGTCCGCGGCACGCCGCTGGCCCCCGCGAGCGGCTACGATGGCGGCCCCCCCGGTGATTCGCCCCCCATGGCCTCCTCCTTCCCGTCGCTCAAGCGGATGTTCCGGCGCCTCCTCGGCGTCGAGGCGATCCGGCGCGAGCAGCGCGACCACGACGACCGCACCACCCGCGCGGCGCTGCTCCTGGGCAACGCCCTGACCGCGGCCCGGCTCGATCCGGCCGATCTCCGCGCCCTCCCCGAATACCGGCGCGTGGCGGAGGTGGCGGCGCTGTTGCGCACCAGCCGGGTCGACGGCGTGGAACTCGTGCGCCTCGGCGGGGAGCTCGACGGCGGCTACGTGATGCTCGACACCCTGCGGCCGCCGGCGGTGACGGCGGGCTACGGCTTCGGCGTCGGCCACGACGTCTCGTGGGACGCCGCGGTCGCCGAGCGCGGGATCGACCTCGTTCTCTACGACCACACCGTGCCGGCCCTGCCGGCGCCCGTGCCCCGGGCGCGCTTCGTGCGCCAGGGGGTGTGCGGCGCGACCAGGCAGCCGCGCTGCCGCACGCTCGAGGAGACGCTCTCCGACAACGGCCACGCCGGCCGCACCGACCTCGTCCTCAAGATGGACATCGAGGGCGCCGAGTGGGGGGGCGCTGGCGGCGGCTCCGTCGGCGACGTTGGCGTGCTTCGCACAGATGGCGCTGGAGTTCCACGGGATGTCGCGGGCGATGACGCCCCGGGGGCACGCCGAGATCGTGGCCGTGCTCGCCAAGCTCGCCCGGACCCACTGCCCCCTCCACGTCCACGGCAACAACTACCTGCCGCCGACGTGGCTCGGCGACCTCGTCCTCCCGGAGGTCCTCGAGGTGACCTGGGTGCGCCGCGCCGACCACGAGGGGCGGCTGGTGCCGCGCGACGAGCCCTTCCCCACGGCGCTCGACCGGCCCAACGTGCCCGACCGCCCCGACATCATCCTCGGCCGCACCTTCTCCGCCCCGCGCGGCTGAGGCCCTCCGGGGCGCGGTGTTTTTCTCTCGCCTCCCGAGGACGGAACGCCTAGGATGATTCCCGGACGGGGGCGGCCCGCGGGTCGCCACCGGCCGACCGTTCCCTGGCGACGGCTGGGGAGAAAGCCGCCCGGCGGCGGACTGCGTGCAGGCACCGCGACGGCTGGGATCCTCGTAACCAAAGGAGGTGATTCAGTGACGCATAGCGACTGTACCAGGAGGCTGCGCCGCTGACGGCGGGTCGACGGGTCTGCCGTTGCCGCAGCCCGTCCGCTGTGGAGCCCTTCGGGTCGGCCGCCCGGCAGCACGCCGGGCCTCCGCCGGAAGGACTTCCTGCTGACGAACTCTCTATGGCTGCCGCCCCCGCGAGGGGGCGGCAGTTTTTTTTGCGCGATTGCGGTGCCGTGCCGGCGGAAAGCGGTGCCGCGGGCACGCTCGCGAGGCTCGTTTCGGGGCCAGCGGGGCCGGCGGCGGCGCGGCGGCCGCCCTGATCGGGGTGGTATTCTTGGGGGCCGTCGCCGCCGGGCCCGCCCGCCGCCGCGCGACGGATTCACGGGGCTTTTCCAGCGATGCGGCGTGCGCTCCTCCTCGGCCGTGCGGTCGTCTTCTGCCTGGCGGCGGCGGTCGTCGTCGGGGGCGGGCTCGCAGCGGCCGACGACCCGGCCCCGGCGTCGGCGGCCTTCTTCAGCCAGCGCGTGGCGCCGCTGCTGGAGTCGCACTGCGCCGCCTGCCACGGGGCGGAGAAGCAGGAGGGGGGCCTGCGGCTCGACGGCCTCGCCGGGCTCTCGGCCGGCGGCGCCACCGGCGCGGCGATCGTGCCCGGATCGGCCGCGGAGAGCCTGCTCGTCGTGGCGGTCTCGCGCGTCGATGACGCGCTCGCCATGCCCCCCGAAGGGAAGCTCGCCGAGGCCGACGTGGCCGCGATCCGCGCCTGGATCGACGCCGGCGCCCCCCATCCCGACGGCCCCCTCACCGTGCCGGTGCCGGTGCCCCCCTTCGATCCCGCCGAGAAGCGCCGCTTCTGGTCCCTCACCCCGCCCCAGCGCCCCCGGCCGCCGGCGGTGCGCGACGCGGCGCTCGTCGCCACGCCGATCGATGCCTTCGTGGTCGCCCGGCTCGACGAGGCGGGGATCGTGCCGGCGGCCATCGCCGACCCCGCCACGCTCCTGCGCCGGGCGTCGCTGGTGCTCACCGGCCTGCCTCCCACCCCCGACGAGGTCGACGCCTTCCTCGCCGATCCCGCGGCCGACGCCTGGGACAAGGCCGTGGAGCGGCTCCTCGCCTCGCCGCGCTACGGCGAGCACCAGGCGCGGCACTGGCTCGACGTCGTCCGCTACGCCGACTCCAACGGCCTCGACGAGAACATCGCCCACGGCAACGCCTGGCGCTACCGCGATTGGGTGATCGCCGCCTTCAACCGCGACGAGCCCTTCGACGCTTTCCTCCGCGCCCACCTGGCCGGCGACCTGCTCGTCACGGAGGGGATGGACGAGGCCCGCCGCGCGGAACTCCTCACCGCCACCGGGTTCCTCGCCATGGGGCCCAAGGTGCTCGCCGAGGGAGACCAGGAGAAACTCCTGGCCGACATCGTCGACGAGCAGATCGACACCGTCGGCAAGGCCTTCCTGGGGCTGTCGTTCGGCTGCGCCCGCTGCCACGACCACAAGTTCGACCCCGTTTCGCAGGCCGACTACTACGCCCTGGCCGGCGTGTTCAAGAGCACCACGACGATGGAGTCGCTCGCGCGGATCGCGAAGTGGCACGAGAACGACGTGGCCACCGCCGCCGAGCGCGCGGCGCTCGCCGCCGGTCAGGAGCGCGTCGCGGCGCACCAGCGCTCCATCGACGCCCTCCTCGCCGAGACGCGCACGGCGCTGGCCGCCGCGGCCCAAAGCGGCGTCCAGGGCGGCGCCCAGACCGGCGGGGAGACCGGCGGGGACACTGGCGCGGCGGCCCCACCCCCCGGCGAGATCCCGGAGGAGCGTTTCCCCGAGGATGTGCGGGCCCGGCTCGCGGCGCTCCGCGAGGAGCTCAAGGGGCTCGAGGCGGCGCTGCCGGCCCCGGCCACGGCGATGGGCGTGCGCGAGGGGACGCCGGAGGAGGCACGGGTGGCGCTGCGCGGCAGCCATCTGGCCCCGGGGCGGCGCGTGCCGCGCGGCGTGCCGGCGGTGCTCGAGATCGACCGGCCGCTGGCGGTGCCCGCCGCCGGCAGCGGGCGGCGCGAGCTGGCCGACTGGCTCGTCGATCCGCGCCATCCGCTCACGGCGCGCGTGTTCGTCAACCGGGTGTGGCGCTGGCACTTCGGCCGCGGGATCGTCCCCACCCCGGACAACTTCGGCTTCCAGGGGGAGGCGCCGACGAACCAGCCCCTCCTCGACTGGCTGGCCTGCGAGTTCGTCGCCTCGGGCTGGTCGGTGAAGCACCTCCACCGCCTCATCCTCGCCTCGCGCGTGTGGCGGTCCTCGAGCGACCCGGCCGCCTCGCCCACGCGCGACCTGGCCGAGGCGGTCGATCCGGCCGCCGAGCGGCTGTGGCGCTTTCCGCTGCGCCGCCTCGAGGCGGAGAGCGTGCGCGACGCCACGCTCGCCGTCTCCGGCCTCCTCGACACCACGATGGGGGGCTCGATGCTCCACGTCGCCAACCGGGCCTTCCTCTTCGACCACACCTCCATCGACGGCACGAAGTACGACTCCCCGCGGCGCAGCATCTACCTCCCGGTGATCCGCAACCACATCCACGACGCCTTCTGGCTCTTCGACTGCACCGACGGTGCCGTCCCCAACGGCGACCGCGGCAGCTCGACGGTCGCCTCGCAGGCGCTCTACCTGCTCAACAGCGAGTTCGAGATCGGCTGCGCCGAGGCGCTGGCGGAGCGGGCCCTGGCCGCCGCCCCCGCCGACAGGGCGCTGGTGCCGACGATCCTCTGGCGGCGCGTCCTCGGGCGGCATCCCACGGCCGCGGAGGCGCGGCTGGCGCTCGATGGCGCGGCGGCGATCGAAGCGGCGCTCGCCGACGAGGGGGTGGCCGAGGAAGCGCGGCGGAAGCGCGCCTGGGCCGCGGTCGCGCAGGCCCTCCTGGCCGGGAACGAGTTCCTCTTCGTGCGCTGATGCCCATGCACCCCCCCTCCGTCCCCGCCGATCCCGTCCCCCGCGCCGCCCCCGGCCGGCGGCGCCTGCTCGCCTCGACCGCCGCCGGCTTCGGCTGGCTCGCGGCGAGGGCCCTGCTCGCCGCCGGTGCCGACGGCGACGCCGCGGCCCCGTGGCGCGGGCCGGCCCGCGCGAAGCGGGTGATCTTCATGTTCATGAAGGGGGGGCCGTCGCAGGTCGACACCTTCGACTACAAGCCGCGCCTCCAGGCCGACGACGGCAAGGAGCTGCCCTTCGCCAAGCCGCGCGTGCAATTCGCCCCCACCGGCAACCTCCTCGGCTCGCCGTGGAAGTTCGCGCGCCACGGCGCGAGCGGGATCCACGTCAGCGAGCTCTTCCCGCACGTCGCCCGGCACGTCGACGACATCTGCTTCCTCAACTCCTGCCACGGCACCAACTCCGCCCACGGCGGCGCCGTCCTCAAGCTCCACACCGGCAGCGACACCTTCGTGCGGCCGAGCATGGGGGCGTGGGTGAACTACGGCCTCGGCACCGACAACGCCGACCTGCCGGGCTTCCTCACGATCAGCCCCACGCTCGCCCACGGGGGCCTGAACAACTGGAACTCCGCCTTCCTGCCGGCGCGCTACCAGGGGGTGCCGATGGGGGTGGCGAGCCGGCCGGCCACCGAGGCGCGGGTGAAGTTCATGGGCAACCCGCGCTACGGCGCCGCCGTGCAGCGCCGGCAGCTCGACCTGCTCGCGGGCCTCGACCGCGCCGCCGGGCTCCCCCCCGACCCGCAGCTCGAGGCGCGGCTCGAGTCGTTCGAGCTCGCCTTCCGCATGCAGGCCACGATGCCCGGCCTCCAGGACATCGCCGGCGAGACCGCCGAGACGCTCGCGCTCTATGGCCTCGACGACCCGCGCACCGAGAACTTCGGCCGCCAGTGCCTCATGGCCCGGCGCTTCGCCGAGGCGGGGGTGCGCTTCGTGCAGGTGACGCACAGCGACGCGAAGGTGCAGTGGGACCAGCACGGCGACCTCCTCGCCGGCCACACCGAGAAGGCCTCCGAGGTCGACCGCCCGATCGCCGGTCTGCTCACCGACCTCAAGCGCCGCGGGCTCCTCGACGACACGCTCGTGGTCTGGGGGGGGGAGTTCGGCCGCACGCCGGTGGCCCAGGGAAAGGACGGCCGCGACCACAATCCCGACGGCTACACGATGTGGATGGCCGGCGGCGGCGTGAAGGGGGGGCAGCGCTACGGCGCGACCGACGAGTACGGCTACTACGCCGTCGACAGGCGGATGCACATCCACGACGTGCACGCCACGATGCTGTGGCTGCTGGGGATCGACCACGAGAAGCTGACCTGGCGCCACGCCGGCCGCGACTTCCGTCTCACCGACGTCGCCGGCGAGGTGCACCACGGGGTGCTGGCGTAGATGCGCGCCGCCGCCCCCTCCAGCGCCGCGGCGATCGGGATCGTGATCCTCGGCCTGTGGCTGCCGGCGGCGCGGGGGGCCGAGGGGCCGAGTTTCATCAACGACGTCGAGCCGGTGCTCACGCGCCACGGCTGCAACGCGGGCGGTTGCCACGGCAAGCTCGCCGGCCAGAACGGCTTCCGGCTGTCGCTGCGCGGGTACGCCCCGGAGGCCGACCACGCGGCGCTGGTCACCGAGGAATACGGCCGCCGGATCGCCGGCCTCGACCCCGCGGAGAGCCTCCTGTTGGGGAAGGCCACCGGAGCGATCCCGCACGGCGGAGGGAGGCTCTTCGCCGCCTCGAGCACCGCGGCGGCCACGCTCCGTGCCTGGATCGCCGCCGGCGCGCCGGGCCCGGTCGCCGACGAGCCGCGCGTGGTATCGATCGCGGTGTCGCCCGGGGCGCTCGCGGGTGCGCCGGGCGAGGGGCACGGCCTCGGCGTCACCGCGCTGTGGAGCGACGGCACCTCGCGCGACGTCACGGCGCTGGCGCGCTTCCACGCCAACGATCCCTCCACCGTCTCGGTCACGCCCGAGGGGGTGGTGCGCGTGGAGCGGCCCGGCGAGTCGGCGGTGGTGGCGACCTACCAGGGCCACGTCGCCACGATCGTGGTCACCAGCCCCTTCCCGCACGAGGTGCCGGCGGAGCGCTACGCCGAGCGGCGCACGCTCGTCGACGGGCACGTGATGGAGAAACTCCGGGCCCTCCGCCTGCCGCCGGCCGACGATTGCGACGACGCCACGTTCCTGCGGCGGGTGATGCTCGACCTCGTGGGGACGCTGCCGGCTCCCGCGGAGGTGCGGTCGTTCCTCGCCGACCCCGATCCCGGGAAGCGGGCGCGGGTCGTCGACGCCCTCTTCGCCCGGCCCGAGTTCGCCGATTTCTGGACGCTCTGGCTCTCCGACCTGCTGCAGAACCGCAAGGAGCGCGACCACGACGTGCGCGGGGTGAAGGGGGTGCGGGCCTTCCACGCCTGGCTCCGTGGGCAGGTGGCGGCGAACCGTCCCTGGAACGCGCTCGTCCGCGACGTCCTCACCGCCCGCGACGACCATCCGGCCGTCGGCTGGTGGATCGTGACCGTCGGCGAGAAGCAGGCGGTCGACTCGGAGGCGGCCGATTCGGCGGCGCAGGCCTTCCTGGGATCGCGGATCGGATGCGCCCGCTGCCACAACCACCCCCTCGAGCGCGCCACGCAGGACGACTACTACCACTTCGCCGCCTTCTTCTCGCGCGTCGCCCTCGATCGCAGGCCCCCCGCCGAGGGGGCCACGCTGCTGGTGGTGGCGTCCCGGCAGGAGCGCGAGATGGAGCGCGAGCGGCGCGGCGTCGAGCAGGAGCTCGCGAAGCTCGAAGGGGCCGCCGCCGGGGCGCCGGCCGCTCCGGCCGAGCTCGAGGCGAAGCGGGCCCGGCTCGCGACGCTCGCCGCCGAGATCGAGAAGGCCCGGCTCGCGCCCGTCACCGCCCTCCAGCCGCGCACCGGCAGCCACCTCGCGCCACAGGGCCTCGACCGACGTGCCGTGGAGATCCCGGCCGGCGCCGATCCGCGCGAGCGCCTCGCCGAGTGGGTCGTGTCGCCGGACAACCCGCTCTTCGCCGCGGCGATCGTCAATCGTCTCTGGAAGCACTTCTTCGCCGTGGGCCTCGTGGAACCGGTGGACGACCTCCGGGCGACGAATCCCCCCAGCAACGCCGCGCTCCTCGAGGCGCTCTCCCGGGAACTCGTCGGGTCGGGATACGACCTGCGTCACGTGATGCGGCTCATCGTCGGGTCGCGTGCCTACCAGCTCGCCGCCGACACCTCCCCCGCCAACGCCGCCGATGGCCGCTTCCATTCGCACTTTTACCCCCGGCGCCTGCCGGCGGAGGTGCTCGCCGACGCCATCGCCGCGGTGACCGGCGTGCCCGACGCGTTCGCCGGCAGCCCCGAGGGCACCCGGGCGATCCAGCTCCCCGGTCCCCAGACCGACTCCTACTTCCTCGCCACCTTCGGGCGTTCCGACCGGGTGACGGCCTGCGCCTGCGAGCGCTCCGGCGAGGTGACGCTCCCGCAGCTCCTCCACCTCCAGAACGGAGACACCGTCCAGGCGAAGCTCCGCCGCGAGGACGGGTCGCTGGCCCGCGTCCTCGCGGCGACCGCCGGCGCGCCTCCGGAGGCGCTGGTGGAGGCGCTGGTGCTCGCCGCCCTCGGCCGACCGCCGCGGGCCACCGAGCTCGAGGCGACGGGCGCCGCGCTCGCGCAGGGGAGCCGGGAGGAGGTGGCCGCCGATCTCCTCTGGGCGCTGGTCAATTCCAAAGAGTTCACCTTCAACCACTGAGGGGGCGGCGCGGGCCGTCGCGGACGATGTTCGACGTCTCCACCGGGCGATCCGGCCGCCACACCGCCGCCACGCGGCGCCACTTCCTCCGCGTCGGCGGGCTCGCGCCGCTGGGGCTCGCGCTGCCGGCGCTGTTGGAGGCCGAGGCGGCGGCGAGCGCGCCGGCGCGGGCCCGGTCGGTGATCCTCGTCTTCCTCGGCGGCGGCCTGTCGCACCACGATTCGTTCGACCCCAAGCCCGACGCGGCGGCGGAGGTGCGCGGCAAGTACGCCACGATCCCCACGAGCCTGCCGGGGGTGCGGATCGGCGAGCTGCTCCCGCGCATGGCCGCGACGCTCTCCTCGCTGTGCCTCGTGCGGAGCGGCGCCCACGACAACGACCACCACGAGACGGCGACGAATTGGGTCCTCTCCGGGCGGTTCGGGACCCCGTTCGGTGACTGGCCCGCCCTGGGCGCCGTCGCGGCGCACGAGTGCGGCTTCGGCGGGGAGCTGCCCCCCGTACGTGGCGGTTCCCCGCAATCCCTCGTTCACCTGGGAGCTCGGCAAGAGCGCCTTCCTCGGCGGCCGCTACGAGAGCTTCAAGGCGGGCGATCCGAACGAGGCCGGCTACCGGGTCCGCGACCTGCTCGCCCCCGACGCGCTGCCGCCGCTGCGCGTGGAGCGCCGGCAGTCGCTCCTCGCCGCCGTCGACCGTCTCGCCGCGCGCGTCGAGGGCAACGACGCGATCCGATCGTACGACGAGTACCGCTCGCGCGCCATGTCGATGGTGCTCTCCCCCCGCGCCCGGGAGGCGTTCGCGATCGAGCGCGAGAGCGACGGCGTCCGCGACCGTTACGGCCGGACGACGTTCGGGCAGAGCTGCCTCCTGGCGCGGCGCCTCGTCGAGTCGGGGGTCCGGTTCGTGACGGTGAACCACGGCGGCTGGGATCATCACGCCAGGATCTTCGAGGGGCTCGACGCGAAGCTGCCGGAGTTCGACGTCGCCTTCTCGGCGCTCGTCGACGACCTCAAGGCCCGCGGCCTCCTCGACGAGACGCTGCTGGTGTGCATGGGGGAGTTCGGTCGGACGCCGAAGATCAACAAGGACGCCGGCCGCGACCACTGGGGCCCGGCCGCGTCGCTCCTCTTCGCGGGCGCCGGCGTGCGCCGCGGCGCGGTGATCGGCGCCACCGACCGCGACGGCGCGCGGGTGGTGGAGACGCCGATCGGCCCGGCCGACGTGGCCTTCACGATCCTCTCCGCCCTCGGCATCGAGCCGCGGAAGCACCTCACCACGGCCGACGGGCGGCCGGTCGAGATCCTCGACGGCGGCCGCTTCGTCCACGAGCTGTTCGGAGCCTGATCCCCGTGGGCGCTCTCCGGCCGATCCCCCTCGCGGCCCCGCGCCGCGGCCCCGTGCCGTGGGCCTCGGCGGCGCTCGTGCTGCTGGCCGGCCGGCTGTGCGCCGACGACGCCCCCGCGCCGCCGCGGGCGCTGTTCACGGTGCCGCTGGCGGCGGCGCCCGGCGAGCCCGTGAAGGTCCGCGCCCGGGGGCTGCTCCTCGACGGCGTCTCGGCCGCGCGCTCGGCGACCGCGGGGGTGACGGCGACGCTCCTGTCGCAGGGGAAGGCGCCCCTTCCCAACGGCGTCCCCGCGGCGAAGGCCGGCGACACGCAGGTGGAGGTGGAGCTGCGCTTCGACGCGGCGCTGCCGGCGGCGCTCCCCGCCGCGGCGGTCGTGCTCGTCGCGCCCGGCGGCGAGACCACGTTCGAGGTGCCGCTGCTGCCCGCCGACCGCGCCCGAGCGGAGACCGAGCCCAACGACGGCTTCGCCACCGCGACGCCCGTGGCGCTGCCCCCGGCCGGGCCGCTCGAGATCCTCGGCCAGATCGGCCGCCCGCTCGACGTCGATGTCCACCGCATCGAGGTCGCGGCCGGCACGCGCCTCCGGGTCGCCGCGCGCGCCTCGGCGCTGGGCAGCGCGCTCGATCCCCTCCTCACCGTCCACGGCGCCGACGGCGGCACGCTCGCCAGCGCCGACGACGGCCGCGAATCGCGCGATCCCGTGCTCGAGCTGACCGTGGGCCGCGCGGAGACGCTCTCGATCGTCCTCCAGGACGCCAACGATTCCGGCGGCGAGGCCTTCCCCTACCGCCTCGAGATCGAGGCCATCCCCGCCGCGCCCGACCCCGTCGGGCCGAGCTTCGTGCGCGACGTGGCCCCGATCCTCGTCGGCCGGTGCATCGCCTGCCACGGTGCATCGAGGGTCGAGGGCGGGTGGCGGGCCGACTCGTTCGACGCCCTCCGCGGCGCCGGTGCCTCCGGAGCGCCCGGCTTCGTCGCCGGCAGCCGGGACGCGAGCGCCGCCCTGGAGCGCATCGTCTCCGCCGATCCCGATCTGCGGATGCCGCTCCACGGCGAGCCGCTCGGGGCCGACGCGGTCGCGGCGCTTCGCCGCTGGATCGACGCCGGCCTCCCGTTCGACGGCACCTCCTCCGCCGGGTCGCTGCTCGAGCAGATCCCCGCGCCGGTCCATCCGGCGGCGCCGGCGGCGTACCCCGCCCCGCCCCCGGTGACGGCGCTGGCCTTCACGCCGTCGGGCGCGCTCCTCGCCGGCGGCTGGCGCGAGGTGCTCGTCGTCGACCCCGCCTCCGGATCGGTGGTGCGGCGCATCGGCAACGTCGCCGAGCGCTCGAGCCGGATCGCCGTCCATCCGGCCGGCGACCGCTTCGCCGTGGCCGGCGGGATACCGGGCCGCTGGGGCGAGGTGCGTGTCTTCGCGCTGTCGGGCGAACTGCTCCGCGTGCTCGCGCCGGGCACCGACGTGGTGCACGACGTCGCCTTCAGCCCGGCGGGCGATCGGCTCGCCGTGGCCGCCTCCGACGCCACCGTGCGGATCCACGACGCCTCCGATGGCCGTCTCCTCCGCGTCCTGCCCGCCCACCGCGACTGGGTGCTCGCCGTGGCCTGGAGCCCCGACGGCACCAGGCTCGCCACCGGGAGCCGCGACCGCACCGCCAAGGTCTTCGAGGCCGCCAGCGGAGCGCTCCTGGCGACCTACGGCCGCCACGACGCGCCGGTGCGCGGCATCCTCTTCGCGCCGGGCGGGGAGGAGATGGTGTCGGCGGGGGATTCGAAGAAGCAGGACCGCTGGAAGATCGCCGACGCGGCGCACGTCCGCGACACGCACCTCGGCGGCGAGGTGTTCCAGTTGGCGCCGGCGGGGGACGGCTTCGTGGCCGCCTCGGCCGGGGGGAAGGTGCGGTCGTTCCGGCTCGGCGACGGCGAGCCGGTGCGCGAATACGACCCCGCGGCCCCGGCGCGGTTCGTCTCCGCCGCGGCCAGCCCCGCCGCGGATCTCGTCGCCGGCGGGACGTTCGACGGCCGGATCGTCGTCTGGAGGCTCTCCACCGGCGAGCGGATCGCCGAGACGCCCCTCGAGCCCGGCCGCTGAGCGCGGCCCGCCGTCCACGGGAGCGTCAGAAGAACACGCGCCGGGCGGTGTTCCGCAGGATGTCGAGGCGCTCCTCGGCGGAGAGGAAGTCGAGCCGGTCGCGCACCAGCGCCAGCGACGCCTCGTAGGAGTGCGCCTCCCCGGCCGGGCCCGGCTGCACCTGGTAGGGGCAGTCGCTGGCCCACATCAGCCGCCGCGCGCCGTAGGCGTCGCGGAGGCGGCGGATCATCGGGCCGAGGTCGTCGTAGGGGGGCTTCTTGGCCCCCAGCGCGTAGTAGGCAGAGACCTTCACGTGCACCTGCGGGTGCTCGGCGAGGGCACACAGTCGGTCGAGATCGCGGCGGGCGCCGGGGGTGTCGAGGCCCCCCTGCATGCCGATCCGGGCGCAGTGATCGATGACCACGGGGGTGCGCGGGAAGCGCTCGATCATGGCGGCGATCGGGGCCAGCGCGTCGGGATCGGCCAGCAGGCACATGGCGAGGTTCTCGTCGGCGCCGCAGGACCACATCGCCCGCATCCCGGCCGAGTCGGCCCAGGCGGCGGCCTTGGTCGCGTCGGCGTAGAGGCGGAAGCCGCGGACGCCGTCGGCTTTCAGCGTGCGCATCGAATCCGCCACGCCCGGCGCGTCGTGGTCGACGATCGCCACCCCGGAGAAGGCCGGGGCGTGGCGGCGCATGCACGCGAGCATGTAGGCGTTGTCGAAGCCGTAGAAGCTCATCTGGATGAGCACCACGCGCGACACCCCCGCCGGGCGGCAGAGGGCGAGCAGCTCCTCGGCCGTGAAACTCGGCGGCGCGAGATCGGCCTGGGTGAAGCCTGCCGCGAGCCCGTAGCGCGCCGTGTCGGGCGTCCAGACGTGGACGTGCGCGTCGACGAGGTCGCCGGGGGCGGCGTCGTCGGCCGTGGCCGGCGCCGGGGCGACGAGCCCCGCGCCGAGGGCGGCGGTCACCGTGCCGCCGAGCCAGGCGCGCCTGGGGAGCGTGGGCATGTCGTGTCTCCGTGGGGGTTCCAGTCAGTCGTAACGCCGGCAGAATTCGCGGTAGAACTCCGCCGCGCGTTCGACCTGGGCGATCTCCACCCACTCCACCGCGGCGTGGGCCTGATCGATGCTCCCGGGGCCGAAGACGAGGCAGTCGAGGCCGTGGCGCGAAAGCTTGCTGGCGTCGCTGCCGTAGGGGACGCCGACGGGCCCGGGATCGAGGCCGAGCGCGCGGGCGACCTCGCCGGCGACCTGCACGGCGCGGGCGTCGGGCGGCGTCTCGAGCGCCTCGTCGACGAGGAAGGGGGGAAGGAGCTCGCCGCGGACGGCAGGATCGGCCGCCGCCATGCGCTCGAGGATCGCGCCGTAGGTCGCCAGCACCTCGTCGGCGCGCTCGCCGGGGAGGAGGCGGCGGTCGATCTGGAGGGTGCAGCGGTCCGGGACGAAGTTCACCTGCACGCCGCCGCCGATCACCCCCACGTTGCCGGTGGCCGGGCCGAGGAGGGGGTGGGGGCGACCGGCGAGCGCGGCGTGGAGCGCGTCGACCTCGCGGACGAAGGCCGCGGCGTGGCTGATGGCGTTGATGCCGAGGGCGGGCTTGGAGGAGTGGGCCGCCCGCCCGTGGAACACCACCTCCCACCGCACCACCCCCTTGGTGGCCACGACCACGCGCGACTCGGTCGGCTCGGCGACGATGCTCGCGCTCCGCGGGCCCCCCGGGAGCGGCGCGGGGATCGAGGCGCACAGCGCCGTCACGCCGCGGAAGAGATGCTCCTCGTCGATCACGGCGGCCAGCCAGACGTCGCAGGGCGGGGGCTCGGCGGCGCCGGCGAGCTCGGCGACGGCGTGGAGCATGCCGGCGAGGCCCGCCTTGGTGTCGCACGCGCCGCGGCCGAAGAGCCTCCCCCCCTCGATCACCGGGTCGAAGGGGGGGATCGTCATCCCCGTGGTGCTGACGACGTCCATGTGCGCCTCGAGCACCACGCGCCGCGACGGGTCGCGGCCGCGCACCACGCCGACGACGTTGTCGCGGCCGGGGAGAACGGTCGTGCGCCGGGCCTCGATGCCCCGCCCCGCGAGGAACTCCGCCACGAAGGCCGCCACCCCCGCCTCGCCCGGACCGCCGAACTGCGGATTGACGCTGTCGATCCGCACCAGCGCCGCGAGCGTCTCGATGACCGGGGAGGGCATGGCTTCAGACCGGGGGGGAGCGGAGGATCGGGCGCACGATCGTGCCCGCCACGTCGGTGAGGCGGTAGTCGCGGCCGGCGTGGCGGAAGGTGAGCCGCTCGTGGTCGAGGCCGAGGGCCGCGAGCATCGTGGCATGGAGGTCGTGCGTGTGCACCGCCCCCTCGGCCGGGAGGATGCCGTGGTCGTCGGAGCGGCCGTGGACGATCCCCCCGCGCACGCCCCCCCCGGCCATCCAGGAGGAGAAGACGAGGTTGTGGTGCTCCCGGCCGGGGTGGTCGGCGGTCTGGTGGAAGGGCGTCCGGCCGAACTCCGTCGTCCACACCACGAGCGTCCGCTCGAGCATCCCGCGCCGTTTGAGGTCGGCCAGCAGCCCGGCGATGGGCCGGTCGACCGCGGCGGCGAGCCGCTCGTGGTCGGCCATCGTGCCGTGGGAATCCCAGTTGCCGCTCGAGCCGACGTCGACGAGCTCGATGAAGCGCACGCCGCGCTCGGCGAGGCGCCGGGCGACGAGGCACTGCCAGCCGAAGCCCTGCGTGGCGCCGCGCTCGAGGCCGTAGAGGCGCAGGGTCTCGTCGGTCTCTCCCGAAAGGTCGAACACCTCCGGCGCCTCGCGCTGCATGCCGAAGGCGGTCTCGAAGGAGCGCATCCGCGCGGCGAGGGCGGCGTCGCCGCCGCGCCGGCCGAGGTGGGCGGCGTTGACGCGCGCGAGCAGGTCGAGCTCCATCCGCTGCCGCCCCGGCCGCGCCGCGCGCGGCACGAGGTTCGGCAGCGGCTCGGCGCCGGGGGTGACGAGCGTCCCCTGGTGGCAGCCGGGGAGGAAGTCGCTGCCCCAGGTCTGGGCGCCGGCGTAGGGGGCGGCCGGGGCGACGACGACGAACGACGGCAGGTTGCGGTTCTCGGTCCCCAGCCCGTAGCTGATCCAGGCCCCGTGGCTCGGCCGGGCGAACTGCGCCGAGCCGCAGTGGGCGGCCAGGGTGCCCTTGTCGTGGCCGTCGCTGTCGCAGTGCATGGCGTTCAAGATGCACAGGTCGTCGACCATCGCCCCCAGGCAGGGGAAGAGGTCGCTCACCCAGGCGCCGCTCTGGCCGTGCTGGCGGAAGGCCCAGCGCGGCTTGATGAGATGGCGCTCGAAGGCCCCCGGCTTGTTGAGCCAGCGCGAGGCGGTGATCGTCTTGCCGTGGTCGGCGACCAGGGCGGGCTTCCAGTCGAAGGTGTCGACGTGCGACACGCCGCCGGTGGCGTAGAGGAAGATCACCCGGTCGGCGCTGGCGGGGAAATGGCCGGCACGCGGCGCGAGGGGATCGGCCACGTCGGCCGGGGCGTCGTCGGCGAGAAGGCCGAGGAGCGCGGTGGCCGCGAGGCCGCGGCCGGCCCGGTCGAGCCAGGCGCGGCGCGCGAGGGGCACGGCGGCGGAGGGGGAGTCGGGCATCGGGGCGCCGGGCTGGGTCAGTCGACGAACAGGAAGGGATTCGAGGTCAGCAGCACGCGCGCGAGCGCCTCCCAGGCGTCGCGCTGCGGGGCGCCCGGATCGGCCGCGGCGCATGCCTCGAGGAAGGCCTCGAGCCCCGCCGCCTCGTCGGCGTCCGCGACGCGCCCCCAGGCCAGCAGCGTGCCGGCCCCGATGCGGCCGGCGCGCGTGTCGGCGGCGGCGAGGATCCGCGCGGCGAGGGCCGCGCCGGCCCGGTGGACGAGGGGCGCGTTCATGAGGAACAGGCTCTGCGTCGGCGTGATCGTGGCGTCGCGCGCCGCCACGCTCTGGTTGGGATCGGCGGCGTCGAAGAGGGCGAGGAAGGGGTGGCGGCGGGTGCGCTGCAGCATGAGATAGACGCTGCGCCGATCGGAGTCGTAGACGGCGTGGAACGGCTGGTGGATCGTGAACGCCCAGGTCTCCACCGGCGGGAAGGGGTGCGGGGGCGCCGGCGAGCGGTCGAGGAGGCCGCTGGTGGCCAGGATCGCGTCGCGGAGCGTCTCGGCGTCGAGGGGCCGCCGCGCGTGGCGCGCCAGGAGCCGGTTGTCGGGGTCGGCCGCGACGGCGGCGGGGTCGCCGTCGGCCGACTGCCGCCAGGTGCGCGAGCGGAGGATGCGGCGGTGGAGATCCTTGAGGCTCGAGCCCCCCTCCAGGAAGCGCACCGCGAGCCAATCGAGGAGCTCCGGGTGGCTCGGCGCCTCGCCGCGCGTGCCGAAGTCGCTCGGCGTGGCGACGAGCCCGCGGCCGAAGTGCCACTGCCAGACGCGGTTCACGATCACCCGCGCGGTGAGCGGGTTGTCGGGGCGCGTGAGCCACGCCGCCAGCTCGCGCCGGCCGCTCCCCGCCGCCGGGTCGGCGAGCACGTCGCCGCCGAGGATCTCGAGGTTTCGCCGCGGCACCGTGGCGCCCGGCTTGTCGGGCTCGCCACGGAGCTGGACCCGGGCGTCGCCCGGCGTGCCCTCGGAGACCCCGTAGGCCACCGGATAGGCGGGGGCCTCGGCCGTCTGCGCGCGCCGCGCGTCGAGCGCGACCAGGGCCTCGTCGATCGCGGCGATGCGCTCGGCGGCGTCGGCCGGCGGCGCGGGCACCGTGGCGTCGGCGGAGCCGGGGGGAGGGAAGGCGTCGAAGCCGCGCGCGAGATTGTCGAGATCGCGGACGGTGGCCGGCCCGGCGACGTGTCCCAGGCCGTCGCAGATGATGGTGTCGACCGCGCCGTCCCAGGCCGCGGGGAGGACGACCTCGCCGAGCGGGATCGGCACGGGCGCCGCCCCCGCCGCGGGGAAGGGGGTGATCGAGCCCCGCGCCCGCCGCGCCGCCCGGTCGAGCGTCACCTCCACATGGTGCCAGCGGCCCGGCTCGAGCGCGGTCACGACGCGCCAGCCGTCGCCGTCGCGCACCGCGAACTCCCCGAGGGTGGCCGAGAAGTCGATCGCCGTCGACTCGATCACGCCGCGCCCCACGTAGAACCGGCAGGCCCCGGCGGGCTGCTCCGCGCCCTCCGTCGGCACGGTGCGGAAGTCGAAGGCCACGCGGATCGGCGCCCCCTCGGCGGCGACGAGGCGCTCGGCGAAGGTGTGGCGGACCCCCTCGTGCGGCTGCCCCGAGCCGATGCGGACGCCGCGCGTGCCTGCCGTGTGGAGATGCCGGAAGGGGCTTTGCGCCTCGGGGACGACGACGTTCGGCCCCGCCGAGAGCCAGGGCTTCTGCTCCGGGTCGGCGGGACCGGTGCCGATCTCCCGGCGCTCCAGATCGAGGTCGACGCCCCCGGCGAAGGCCTTCCCCTCGAGCGCGAGCTTCTCCAGGCGGGCGCGGGCCCGGGCCGCGTCGAGCCGGGCGAGTTCACTGGCCTTCTCGGCGTCGAGGCGGGCCGCCTCCTCCCGCGGCACGAGCGCCGGGAAGTGCGCCGGCCGCTTGTGCTCCTCGCCGCCGGGGAAGGCCCACGTCGTGCTCTGGAGGATGCCGTAGAGGGCGTAGTAGTCGGCGGCGGAGACGGGGTCGTATTTGTGGTCGTGGCAGCGGGCGCAGCCGAGCGAGAGGCCGAGGACCGAGCGGCCGAGGGAGTCGATGGCGTCGGCGAAGTCGAGATGCTGGTAGTCGGGGTTGGGAGCGTAGCCGTAGCGCTTGCCGACGGCGAGGAAGCCGGTGGCGGTGACCAGATCGGCCCGGTCGGCGGGGGGCGCGTCGGCGGCGAGGATGTCGCCGGCGATCTGGCGCCGGAGGAACTCGTCGTAGGGCATGTCGGCGTTGATCGCGCGGATCACCCAGTCGCGGTACAGCGCCGCCTCACGGACGGGGTAGTCGGCGCCGTCGCCGGCGGTGTCGGCGTAGCGCGCCACGTCGAGCCAGTGGCGCCCGAAGCGCTCGCCGTAGGCACTCGAAGCGAGGAGGCGCTCCACGGCGCGCTCCCAGGCGTCGGGGGAGGTGTCGGCCAGGAACGCGCGCAGTTCGTCGGGCGTCGGCGGCAGGCCGGTGAGGTCGATCGTCGCCCGGCGCAGGAGCGTGGCCCGGTCGGCGAGCGGCGCGGGGCGCAGGCCCCGGGCCTCGAGCGCCGCGACGACGAAGCGGTCGATGTCGTCGGCCACGAGCGACTCGTCGCGCACCGCCGGCGGTGCCGCCGCCCGGGGCGGCTGGAAGCTCCACCAGGCCTCCGCCGCCGCGCGGTCCATGCCCCCCAGCATCGGCGCGGCGTCGCGCGGGTCGGCGGCGCCGGCGCGCACCCAGGCTTCGAGCGCGGCCACCTCGTGGGGCGCAAGCGCCCCCCCGGCCTCATCCGGCGGCATCGCCGACACCCCCTCCTCGCGCCGCACCGCGCGCACCAGGAGGCTCCGCTCGGCGTCGCCGGGCAGAATCGCCGGCCCAGAGTCGCCGCCGTGCTGCCAGCCGGAGCGCGTGTCGAGGGCCAGGCCGCCGGAGGTCTTGGCGCCGCTGCCGGAGGCGTGGCACCCCTGGCAGCGCGAGAGGAGCAGCGGGCGGATCGTCGTCTCGAAGAGATCGTCGTCGGCACCGCGTGCGGCGGGGACCGCCGCCAGGAGCCCGGCGGCCAGCGCCCACACGTGCACCGGCCACCACCGGCCCCGGAACGCCGGACCGTGGCCGCGTCGCCCGCGGCGACCGGCCCTTGCTGGCGCACACCTCTCTCGTACCGTCGGCATGGCGTGGGAGCCTGTGGGCGTCGTCCCCGGGACGGACAAGTTTACCCCGCTGCCGCGCGCCCCTCTAGCGCGATCGGGCCCCCGCACGCCCGTGGACGCCGAGGCTGCGCGGCCGATTCGTGCCGCACTTCCGGACGACTACAATCCGCCCCGAACGAATCCCCCGCGGCACCGAGCGAGGCCTTGCCCATGCCCCTCCGAGCGATCCTCCGGGCCCTGGTCCCCGTCGCCATCCTCCTTCCGGCCGTGACGCGCGGTGCCGACTGGGCCCCGGCGCCGACGCCGCTCACGACCGAGTGGGGGAGGAAGGTGACGCCCGACAACGCCTGGCGCGAGTATCCGCGGCCGCAGCTGACGCGCGACGCCTGGCAGTGCCTGAACGGCCTGTGGGAGTACGCGATCGAGGACCGACCGGGGGGCGAGGGGGGCGTGCCGGGGGCCGCAGGCGCGCCGCCGACGTCGTGGGACGGGACGATCCTCGTTCCCTTCTGCCCCGAGTCGTCGCTCTCGGGGGTGGGGAAGAGCGTCACGAAGGAGCAGTTCCTCTGGTACCGGCGCGGCTTCACCGTGCCGGAGGGGTGGCAGGGGAAGCGGGTCATGCTCCGCTTCGACGCCGTCGACTGGCACTCGAGCGTGTGGGTCAACGGTGCGAAGCTCGGCGACCACGCCGGCGGCTCCGATCCCTTCGCGTACGACGTCACGGACCATCTCCGCAAAGGCACCAACGAGATCCTCCTCCGCGCCTGGGATCCGTCCGACGAGGGGCCGCAGCCGCGCGGCAAGCAGAAGCTCCGCCCCGAGGGGATCTGGTACACGCCCGTCTCCGGCATCTGGCAGAGCGTGTGGCTCGAGCCGGTGCCCGAGCGCCACGTGACCGGCGTCTTCCCCGTCGCCGACACCGAGCGTGGCGAGGTGGAGTTCACCGTCGAGCTCGCAGGGCAGGCGCCCGCGGGTCCGCAGCCAGCCCGCGTTCGCATCGTCGAGGGGGAGGGGCCCGCGCGGAAGATCCTGGGCGAGGGGCCCGTGGGCGAGCCGATCCGCTTCGCCGTGAAGGAGCCGCGCCTGTGGACGCCCGACGATCCGCACCTCTACCCCGTGAACGTCGAACTCGTCGGCGCCGACGGCAAGGTCGCCGACCGAGTGGGAACCTACTTCGCCCTCCGCACGATCACCACGGCGCGGGACGACAAGGGGATCCTCCGCCTCTGCCTCAACGGCAGGCCGCTGTTCCAGATCGGCCCCCTCGACCAGGGCTGGTGGCCCGACGGCCTCCTCACGCCGCCGAGCGACGCCGCCATGAAGCACGACCTCGAGGTGCTCACATCCCTCGGCATGAACATGCTCCGCAAGCACATCAAGGTGGAGCCGGCGCGCTACTACCACCACTGCGACACCCTCGGCCTCCTCGTCTGGCAGGACCAGCCCAGCGGCATGGGGGCGGGGCGGAAGCAGTTCGTGCAGCCCGACTGGAAGGAGGACGGCGAGTTCACCGCGGAGGAGAAGGGGCAGTTCAGGGCCGAGCTCGCGGCCATGATCGACCGGCTGCGCTTCTTCCCCTCGATCGTCGTCTGGGTGCCCTTCAACGAGGGCTGGGGCCAGCACGACACCAACGAGGTGCTGGCGTGGGTCAAGGAGCGCGATTCCACGCGCCTCGTCGACGGCCCCAGCGGCTGGACCGACCGCGGCGCGGGCGACCTCAAGGACATGCACGTCTATCCCGGCCCGGGGATGTTCCCGGTGATGCCCGACCGCGTCAGCGTGCTGGGCGAGTTCGGCGGCCTGGGCCTGCCGGTGAAGGGGCACCTCTGGAGGGACGCCGACAACTGGGGCTACCGCACCTTCCAGAACGAGGCCGAGCTGCGCGCCGCCTATGGGCAGCTCATGCACCGCCTCCACGCCCTCGTCGGACGGGGGCTGGCGGCGGCGGTGTACACGCAGACGACCGACGTGGAGATCGAGGTCAACGGCCTCCTCACCTACGACCGCGCGGTCCTCAAGCTCGACCCCGAGCAGACGCGGGCCTGGCACCGGATGCTCTTCGAGCCGCCGCCGACCTTCCGGGATCTGGTGCCGACGGCGGAGGCCGGCGCCGCCGAATGGCGCTTCATCCTCGAGCCGCCGCCGGCGGGGTGGGAGCGGCCGGGCTTCGACGACGCGGCCTGGGCCAGGGGCGGGAGCGGCTTCGGCACCCAGGGCACCCCCGGCACGACGATCCGCACCGAGTGGAGCACGAAGGACATCTGGCTGCGGCGCAGCGTCGCGATCGGGCGCCTCCCCGAGGGGGAGTTGTTCCTCCGCATCCACCACGACGAGGACGCGGAGATCTTCGTCAACGGCGTCCCCGCGGCGACGGTGCAGGGCTACGTGACGGAGTACGTCGAGGTGCCGCTCTCCCCGGCGGCGCGGGAGGCGCTGCGGGAGGGGGACAACCTCGTCGCCGTCCATTGCCGCCAGACCGGCGGCGGGCAGTCGATCGACGTCGGACTCGTGGAACGCGTGCCGGCGGACTGACCCCGCCGCAGGCTGGTCGCGGAGCAGGGGGGCGTCGGGCCCCACGGAGCGCCGTCCGCCCGATGCTTGCCGCGGCCGGTGCGTCGGCTACATTCACGGGGCCGCCGTACTCCGGATGGGGGGGCCGATGGTCGTCCTGGCAGGATGGAAACAGGGAGGTGTCCCCGCCGGCGGCGGTGCGCCCGCCGATCCCGCGCCGGCCGCCGCCCCGCGTGCGCCGCAGACGGCCGAGCGACTCGAGGCGCTCGTGGCCGCCGCCCGGGCCGGCGCACTCGGCGAGCTGCTCGACGCCGTGCGCG
>CAISKG010000365.1 GCA_903885855.1 uncultured Planctomycetaceae bacterium | reverse complement strand
GGCGGCCGAGCCCGCAGGCGCGGCGGGCGCGGGCGAGCACCTCCCCCGCCTTGGCCCGGGCGCGCACCGCGCCGTCGGCGAGGATCGCCTCGATCGCGGCGGGATCGGCGGCCAGCGCCTCGCGCCGCCGCCGGGCGTCGGCGAAGAAGTCGGCCGCGGCCGCGACGAGCGCCTTCTTCACCTCGCCGTAGCCGAAGCCGCCGCGCCGGTAGAGCGCGGCCATCGCCTCGCGCTCCGCCGCCGGGGCCAGCAGCGCGAAGAGCTCGTAGAGGTGGTCGGTGAGCGGATCCTTCGGCTCCTCCATGGGGCGCGAGTCGGTGGTGATCCGCATGATCTTCTTCTTCTGCGCGGCGGGATCCTCGAAGACCTCGATCGTGTTGTCGTAGCTCTTCGACATCTTCTGGCCGTCGGTGCCCGGCACCCGGGCCCCCGCCTCCACCAGCCGCGGTTTCGGCAGCGTGAACACCTCCCCGTAGAGGTGGTTGAAGGTGCCGGCGAGGTCGCGGCAGACCTCGATGTGCTGCACCTGATCCTCCCCCACGGGCACCACGGTGGCGTCGTAGGCGAGGATGTCGGCGCTCATCAGCACCGGGTAGGTGAAGAGGCCGGCGTCGGCCGCCAGGCCGCGCGACTTCTTCTCCTTGTAGGCGTGGCAGCGCTCGAGCAGCCCCATCGGCGTGACCGTCATCAACAGCCAGGTGAGCTCCGACACCTCCGGCACGTCCGACTGCACGAACAGCGCCGCACGCTGCGGGTCGAGGCCCAGGGCCACCAGGTCGAGGGCGGCGTCGCGGACGTTGCCGCGCAGCCGCTCGGCGTCGCGGACGGTCGTCAGGGCGTGGAGGTCGGCGATGAAGTAGTAGGCCTCCCCCTGGTGCTGGAGGTCGATGTACTGGCGGATGGCGCCGAAGTAATTGCCCCAGTGGAAGCGCCCCGTCGGCTGGATGCCGGACAGGATGCGCAGCGGCGTGGCGGCGGGCGGGGGCGTGGTCATGGCGTCGCGGGGGATGCGGGGGGAGGGACGGGCGGAGCGGGAGCCGGGGCGTGGCAGCCGGCCGGGGTGGGGAGCTGGAGCGATCCCACCAGCGCCGCCACCGAGCCGACTCCCGCCTCGGCGAGGGCGCCGGGGAGGAGGTCGAGGAGCCGCGACGAGACCTGCGGGTCGGCGAAGCTCGCCGTCCCGACCTGCACGGCGCTGGCGCCGGTGACGATGAATTCCATGACGTCGTCGATCGTGAGGATCCCGCCGACGCCGATGATCGGCGTGTCGACCGCGCGCCGCACCTGGTGCACGCAGCGCAGCGCGATCGGCTTGATCGCCGGCCCGGACAGCCCCCCCACGACGTTGCCCAGCATCGGCCGCCGCCGCCGCCAGTCGACCGCCATGCCCTGGCAGGTGTTGATCACGGTCAGCGCGTCGGCGCCGCCGTCGCGCGCCCCGCGCGCCACGTCGGCGATGCTCGTCACGTTGGGCGTGAGCTTGGCGATCACCGGCAGCCGCGACACCCCGCGGACGCCGGCCACCACGCTCCGGCAGGCCTCCGGATCGGTGCCCAGATCGACCCCGTGGCTGACGTTGGGGCAGGAGATGTTGAGCTCGAGCGCCGCGATCCCGGGCACCCCCTCGAGCCGGTCGGCGAGCTGGACGAACTCGCGCTGGTCGGCGCCGGCGATGCTCACGATCACCGGCGCGCCGGCGGCCACCAGGAAGGGCAGCTGGGTGCGCAGGAAGGCCTCGACGCCGTCGTTGTCCAGGCCGATGGCGTTGAGCAGGCCGGCCGCGGTCTCGATCGTCCGCCAGGGGACGTTCCCGGCCCGGGGAGCGGGGGTGATCGTCTTGGGGACGATTCCCCCGAGCCTGCCCAGTTCCACGAAATCGACCATCTCCCTCGCGTACCCGAAGGTGCCCGAAGCGACGAGGATCGGGTTGGGGAGTCGGAGGCGGCCGAGTCGGACGCCGAGATCGACGCCGCCGGCGTTCGAGACCGGCGGGGCTGGTTGGTGGGGCATGGAGACGTGCGGCCGCGGGGGCGACTCGGGGGCGGACGCGCCGCATGCGGCGGCGGCCTGGCGGGAGCGGAGTCTACCAATCCCCCGCGCCCGTCCCGGGCGCCCCCCGCCCGCGAAAAAAACTCCGGGTTGAATCAAGTTTGCCGGTCGTGACGGTCGATCTTCCCCCCACGGTGGGTCGATGGCGCCCGGCGCCACGGACCCTGCCGAGGTTGACATTAGTGCTTGCCATTCCTAGGCTTCTGACGATTTTCCAACGGGTCGGGAACCGGGGTCTGCCCGTCTGGGCACGCCGCGGGACCGAATCGAGGGGGCGTCGGAACCGTGACCAAGAAAGACATCGTCCGGACGATCGCCGAGCAGATCGATCTTCCCCAGCTTCGCACGAAGGAACTGGTCCAACGCACGTTCGACGCCCTCATCGAGGCGCTCGTCCGTGAGGGCCGGATCGAGCTGAGGAACTTCGGCGTGTTCCAGATCAAGAAGCGGGAGGCACGCATGGCGCGCAACCCGCGGACGGGAGAGAAGGTTCCGGTCCAGGCGAAGAGCGTCGTGACGTTCAAGCCGGGCAAGGAGATGGAGGCGCGGGTCAGGCAACTCGACACACAGCCCCCCCCCCGGGAGGAGGCCGCGGCAGGGACGGTCGCCGATGCGACCCCCCCGACGCGGAGGCCGAACGGGGCACCGACGGGGGAAAGCGGGTGACGGTGCGGCGGGCGATGGATCGCCCTTCCCGCCGAAACGCCCCGGGTCACGGAGTCAGGGAGGACGAGTGATGCGGAAGTTCTGCTGGATGCTCTTCGCCGCCGCGCTGCTCAGCACGAGCACCGGCTGCCTGATCCCCATCTACTCCGGCGATCCGGTGCGCCGTGCCCAGCAACTGATCTTCACGTCGGAGGATCTGCGCACGATCACCGACGAATGGGAGCGGATCTGGTTCCTCGACCAGCCCTCGCACATGACGATGTACCGGACGCACGGCGGCGTCCTCTGAAGTCCGCCGGCATCCGCCGGGGCGGCTCCCCCCGGTCGCGGCGGGCCTGCCTGCGGCGGGGGCGCGCGGCACGCAGGTGCCGGCGTCAGATCCTGATCTTCGAGGCCTGGAGGCGGATCTCCTCGATCGGCACCAACTCCCCGCGGTTGCAGCCCGGGCAGGCTTCGGCAGCCTCGGCCCACGCCTCCGGCGAGCGGAGGTTGGAGTCCCAGAACGGCCACGTCTTGCACTGCCGGGGACGCTCCTCGTACGCGGTGCACTTCCGCGTCTTCTCGTCGAGGAGGACGCAGTCGCCGCCCGGCCGCTCCTTGAGCGAGCGCCGCACGCCGACGCGCACCACGTGGCGCCGTTCGAACTCGTCCGGCTCGAGGCCGAGCCGCGCCGCCATGGCGTCGATCTCCTCCTGGTTCACCCACACGTAGCCCTCGGCGCCGGAGCAGCAGTCGCCGCACTGCGTGCAGGAGAAGCGCAGCCCCCCCGCGTACCACGCTTCCTTGCTCACACCTGCCATCGGGGCACCTGCGGGGAGAGGGGAGGGAACGGATCCGGAGGGGCGGCACCGCGGAGCGACGCCACGGCCGACACCAGCGCCCGGACGTCGTCGCCGCCGTTGAACGGCCCGAAGCCGACCCGCACGCACCCGCCGCCCGCCGTGCCCAGGCAGCGGTGCACGAGCGCCGCGCAGTGCCAGCCGGCCCGGGCCTCGATGCCGCCGATCTGCTCCACGAGCGCCGCCACGTCGGCCGGATCATAGCCCTCCACCGTGAAGGCCACAATCGGCGGACCGGCGCCGCCGTCGCCGAGCACGCGCACGCCTCCCACCGCCTCGAGCGCCGTGCGGCACACCGCCGCGAGGCCCCGGCCGTGGGCGGCCACCTCGGCCATCCCGTGCCGCGCGAGCCAGGCGGCCGCCGCGGCCGCTCCCGCCAGAGCCCCCAGGTCGGGCGTGCCCGCCTCGAGGCGATCGCACAGCGCCGCGGGCATCGCGAGCGAATCGCTCGCCCCCCCCGTGCCGCCGAAGACGAGCGGCCGGGGCTCGACGCCGTCGCGCACCGCCACGAACGCCACCCCCTGCGGTCCCTGGAGCCACTTGTGCGCCGGCGCCACGACGATGTCGGCCCCGGCCGGGAGGGGCACGACCCCGGCGGTCTGGGCCGCGTCGACGATCGACAGGGCGCCGCACCCCCGCGCGGCGCGGACGATCGCGTCGGCGTCCTGGAGGGTGCCGGTGACGTTCGAGGCGTGGCTGAAGACCACGAGCCGGGCCCCCGCGCGGCAGGCGCGGGCCACGTCGTCGGGATCGACGCGCGCCTGCGCGTCGCAGGGCACGATCTCCAGCCGGATCGTGCCGGACGCCGCCAGCGCCTCGAGCGGCCGGAGCGTCGCGTTGTGGTCGGCGGCGGTGGCGACCACGCGCCAGCCCGGCTCCACGATCCCCCGGATGGCCAGATTGAGCCCGACCGTCGCCCCCGGCACGAGCGCCACGCGCGCCGGGTCGGCCCCGGCGATCCCGGCCGCGCCGGCCCGCGCGAGATCGG
>CAISKG010000364.1 GCA_903885855.1 uncultured Planctomycetaceae bacterium | reverse complement strand
TTCCCGTCGGCGCCGAGGGTGCCGCGGAAGGATCCCTTCACGGCGGGCACGTCGATCTTCCACTCGGCCCCCTCAATGGCGAGGTCGCCGCGGAAGCCCCCCGCCCGCTGGGCGAGGCTGTCCATGTGCACCGAGCGCGCCCCGTCGGCGCCTTTCGAGATCCGGAAGCGCAAGGGGAGCTTCTGGACCACCGCGTCGAGCGTGCCGGCCCACACCTCGTCGGGATCGGGGGGCACCTTCGCCCCCTCGGCCACGCGCCGGAAGACGAGCGGCAGTTCCTGGCCCCGTTGCTTCCAGGTACCCGTGGCGGCGCCGGCGGCGTCGATCGTCCCCGCATAGGCGGCGGCCGAAGCCGCCAGGTCGAAGACCAGCCGGCCGCCGGCGTCGTCGAAGCCCCCGAGGTCGAACCGCCGGTCGCCCTCGTCGAGGCTGCGGAGGCGCGCCACGCGCGTGCCGTCCTCTTCGGCGCTCTCGATCACGAAGCGAAACTGCCGGTCCCCCGCCTCGAGCTCGCCGTACCAGGCGGGCGTGGCCAGCGGCTTGGCGTCGGGCTGCCGGGCATCGGCCGCCGGAGGGGCGACGAGGGCAAGCACGGCGAGGGCGAACCGTCGCGTCGAGCCGCGCCATGCGCGCGCGGCGGCCTGGCGAACGTCCATGCAAATGGCTCCGGGAGGGTTCGGCCGCCCGAGGACGCGGCCAGGTGTCAGCCGGCGATCGACCCGATCCGCACGCGCGTGCCGAGCGAGCGGTGGCCGGTGCGCCGGCGGTAGTTCTTCCGACGGGCGAACTTCTGCACGAAGATCTTCTCCCCCTGCACCGGCCCGAGGACCGACGCAGTGACCTTCGCCCCCTTCACGACGGGCTTGCCGAGCGTGATCTTGCCCCCCTTGCTGACGGCCAGCACCCGGTCGAAGACCAGCTCGCTGCCCGGGGAAAGGTGGCGGAAGTCGATCTCGATCTCCTGCCCTTCGCTGACCCGGTACTGGCGCCCGCCATCCACCACGACGGCGTAGAACTCGCTCGCGCCTTCCATCGTGTCGGCGGTCGAGGAGGCAGAGGCGGACTTGGCCATGACGGTCACCTGAGACGGGGCTGGAGGGTAGGGATGGAGGGGGGGGCGGGAGCCGAAATCGAGCCTTTGAGGGTAACGAGCGGGCGGGCCCGGGTCGAGAGGGGCCCCGCCCCCGGGCCCGCGGCCGCGGAAGCGGCCCGGCGACCCGGGGGGGAGAGGCCTGCCCGACGGGGTCAGGGGAAACGCACCGACCGGCCGGTCGAATCGGCCGCCTCCCAGACCAGGTGCTCCGGCGACGCGCTCTCGCGCCCCACGACGTGCAGCTGGATGTGGCAGGCGTCCTCGAACTGCGCCATCTCCCGGCGCTTGCGGTTGTTGATCCAGGTCGCCACCTCGTCCTGCACCGTGACGGTGAGCCGGGCGATGTCGCTCCGTGCCGCGGCCAGCTGCAGCACGCGCATCACCTCGATCGCCATGCTCTCGGCCGTCTTCACCATCCCCGTGCCGCTGCAGGTGGGGCAATCGCGGAAGATGCTCTTGCGCAGCGACGGCCGGATGCGCTGGCGCGTCATCTCCACCAGCCCGAAGGGGCTCGTGCGCAGGATCTTCGTCCGCGCCCGGTCGCGCTTCATGGCGTCGTGGAGCGCCTTCTCCACACCCCGGCGGTACTTCTCCTTCCGCATGTCGATGAAGTCGTTGACGATCACCCCGCCGAGGTCGCGGAGCCGCAGCTGCCGGGCGATCTCGCGGGCCGCGATGAGATTCATCTGGTAGGCGTTCTCCTCGGCGCTCTTCTCGGTGCGGAACGACCCCGAGTTGACGTCGATGGCCACGAGCGCCTCGGTCTGGTCGATGACGATCGACCCGCCCCCCTTGAGCGGCACCTTGCGCTGATGGATCCGCCCGATCTCCTCCTCCAGCCCGTACCGGTGGAAGAGCGGCTCCTTGCCCTCGTAGAGCTGGAGCCGGGGGGCGTACTTGGGCATCACCAACTCGAGGAACTCACGCGCCCGCTCGTAGGCGGCGGGCTCGTCGATGAGGATCCGCCCCACGTCCTCCGTGAACATGTCACGGATGGTGCGGATGATCATGTCGCTCTCCTGGTAGATGTCGATCGGCGCGGAATACTTCCGCATCCGGCGGACGATCGACTTCCACAGGCGCAGGAGATAGGCCATGTCGCGCGCCATCTCCCCCTTGGTGCGCTCGGTGCCGGCGGTGCGCACCACGAAGCCCACCCCCTTCGGGGGCTTGAGGTCGAGCATGATGTCGCGGAGCACCTGCCGGTCGCGCTCGTCGTCGATCTTCTTGGAGATCCCCACGCGCCCCAGCGGCGGCATGAGGACGAGGTAGCGGCCGGGGATCGAGATGTAGGTGGAGAGGGTCGGGCCCTTCGTGCCGAAGCCCTCCTTGATGACCTGCACGAGCACCTCGTCGCCGCGGCGCAGGACGTCCTGGATCGGCGGCTTGACGCGCGGCCGGTCGCCGAGGCGCGGGCGGCGCCGGCGCCGGTCTCCGTCCTTCTCGCTCCCTTCCCCTTCCCCCTGCTTCTCGCCGGCCTCGAAGGCCTTGTCGGGATCGAGCCCCCCCTGGCGGTAGTACTGCGGCTCGACGTCGCTGATGTGGAGGAAGCCGTTGCGTCCCACGCCGAAGTCGACGAACGCCGCCTGGATGCTGGGCTCGATGTTGACGATCCGGCCCTTGTAGATGTTGCCGACGTAGTTGTCCTGGCTGGTGCGCTCGACGTAGAGCTCCTCGAGGACGCCGTCCTCCATGATCGCGATCCGGCACTCCTCCGGCTGCGACACGTTGATCAACATTTCCTGCTTCATGGATTCCGTTTTCCTTTTCGTTGTTCCCCGTCCCGCCCCGGGGGCGGCCGGTGCCTTTCAGGCGACCGGTTCGGAGAGCAGGCGACGCATCTGGTCGCGCAGGTAAGCCTTCACCTCGCGCGCCCCGTCCATCGACAGGGCCCGCTCGGCGATCCCGCGGCACTCGGCGACCGACACGCGTCGGCACACCTGCTTCACCTCCGGAATGGCGCTGGCCGGCACGCTCATCTGGCGCAGGCCCAGGCCCAGGAGGAGCTGCGTGAACATCACGCTGCCGCTCATCTGACCGCATACGTTGGCCGGCACGCCGGCCTCCCGCGCCACGTCCAGCGATCGCCGCAACTGTCGCAGCACCGCCGGATCGCACGCGTTGTAGAGCTCCGCCACCTCCTTGTTGCCCCGATCGACCGCCAGCGTGTACTGGATCAGGTCGTTGGTGCCGATCGACACGAAGTCGACCTCCTTGACGAACGCGTCGAGCATGATCACCGCCGCCGGCGTCTCGACCATCATCCCCACCGGCATCCGCGGATTGAAGGCGATGCCGTGCTCGGCGAGGTCCTCCATCACGTCGGCGAGCACCATCCGCGCCTGCCGCAGCTCGACGATCGTCGACACGAGCGGAAACAGCACGCGCACGTCCCCCAGGGCGCTGGCCCGGAGGATCGCCCGCAGCTGCGTGCGGAACATCGGCAGCTGGCGGAGCGAGAGGCGGATGCTGCGCAGGCCCAGGCAGGGATTGCGTTCCTCCTCGGGCGTCGTCTCGGTGCGCATCTTGTCGGCGCCGAGATCGAGCGTGCGGATCACCACCGGCCGGTCGCCCATGGCGCGGACGACCGCCGCGTAGGCGGCGAAGTGATCCTCCTCGGTGGGCTCGCGCCGACTGGTGAGGTAGAGGAATTCGGTGCGGTAGAGGCCGATGCCGTCGCAGCCGCGCGCCAGGCAGTGCTCGGCCTCGCTGGGAAACTCGATGTTGCCCGTCACCTGGATGCGGACGCCGTCGAGCGTCTCGGCGGGCAGATCGCGCAGGCTGTCGAGCCGCGCGGCCACCGTCCGCGCCTGCTCCACCTCCAGGCGGTAGCGCGCGATCGTCTCCTCGTCGGGCTGGAGGATCACCACCCCCTGGTTGCCGTCGAGGATCACCGGCTCCCCCCCGGAGACGTCGGCGAGGAACGGCCCCAGGCCCACCACCGCCGGGATCTCCAGCCCCTCGGCCACGATCGCGGTGTGGCTGCCGGGCCCGCCGAGCTCGGTGGCGAAACCCTGCACGAAGCGCCGGTCGAGGTTGGCCGTCTCGCTGGGGGTGAGGTTGTGCGCCAGCACGATCACCGGCTGCGAGATCGCCGCCAGCGTCTCGCGGCGCTGCCCGAGGAGGTTGCGCAGCAGGCTCTTCTCGATGTCGTAGATGTCGTGGGCGCGCTGCGCGATGTGGTTGTCGAGGTTCTGGAAGGCCTTGGCGTAGCGCCGCAGCGTGCGGCTGACGGCGTACTCCGGCCAGAAGTTGCGGTCGCGGACGGCGCTGGTGAGCTCCTCCTGGAGCTTCGGATCGTGGAGCATCGCCAGATGCGCCGCGAAGATCGCCGCGTACTGCCCGCCGAGCTCCGCCGCGATGGTGTCGCGGTTGCGCTCGATCTCGAGGCTCGTTTCGGCCACCGCCGTGGCGAGGCGCTGGAGCTCGGTGTCGACGGCGCTGCGCGCCACGAAACGGCGCGGGATGCGGAATCCCTCGCTGTCGAGGACGAGCGCCTCGCCGATCGTGACGCCGGGTGAGACGGCGATTCCCTGGAGTTTGAGCATGGGGCGCAGTCCTCCCGCCGGCGCGCCCGTGGCGGGGGAGATCGCGGCGTCGGACGGACCATGGCCCGTGGACGGCGATTCGATCCCCGGCGGGGCTCGTGCCAGGCGGTGGGTCGCTGCTCCTTGGTGTGTCGGTGCGGCGGCGCCCGGGGCGCCGCGTCTGGTTCATCCATCCGCCGCCGCGTCCTTCCGGGGCGGCGGCATCGTCGATTCAGTTCACGGACCGGCGGCGCGCCCCGCGGCATCGGCCACCGTCTCTTCGCGCTCGTTGAAATGTGTCTCGAAAAGCCGCACGATCGCGGCCAGGGCTTCCCGGGCGTCGGGGCCGGTGACCTCCACCACGATCCGCGTCCCCTCCTCGGCGGCGAGGGTCAGGATGTCGAGGATGCTCTTGCCGTCGACGCGCTGCGACCGGCAGAGCAGCTCCACGCGCGCCTGCCACTTCCGCGCCTCGCGCGCGAGCATGTCGGCAGGCCGGGCGTGCAGCCCCTGCTTCATCCCCACCACCACTTCGCTCGAGATCGTGTCGGTCATCGCGATACCCGGGCCGGAGCCCCCCTCGCCCTTCCCCGCTCAGGAAACCATGCCGTGGTTGTCGGCCGCCTCCAGCAGGTGCTGGATGTCGGCCGGGGCCTTGGCGGCCTTGAGCACGCGGCAGAAGGCGTCGTCGCGGAGCTGGCGCGAGATGTTCTCGAGCGCCCGCAAGTGCTGGCCGGCCTGCTCCGGCGGCGATACCAGGAGAAACAGCAGATGCACGGGATCGCCGTCGAGGCTCTCGAACTCGATCCCCTCCTGGCTGACCGCCACGGTGCCCACGAGCCGATCCACGCTCGGATGCTTCGTGTGGGGCACGGCGACGCCGCGGCCGATCCCCGTGGTGCCCAGTTCCTCGCGCTTGAGGATCGCCTTGACGATGCCCTCGAGGTCGGCGGCGGGAATCCGGCCGGCGTCGACCAGCGCGGTCACCATCTCGCGGATCACACCCTCCTTCGTGGAGGCATCGACGTGGGAGCGGATCGCATCGACGGCGACGAAATCGGAAAACTTCATGCTGTGGTTCTCGTGGCGATCGCGGCCGCCGGCCGGATCCGGAGCCGGAGCGGCCGCCGTCGGGCCCGCGCCTGCCCGGTTCCCCGCCGGGCCGTCACGCCTTCCGCGACGACTGGACGTGCTTGTGGTCGCGGGTCTTCTCTTTGTGTTTGCGGAGTTGCTGCTCGAGTTTCTGCACCGCGCCGTCGACGCTGCGCCACAGCTGCGGCGCGGCCTCGTGGCTCACCATCTCGTGGAAGTGCTCCGCCGAGGCCACGATCTCCACCGCCGGTAGGGCGGGGTTTTGCAGGTCGACGGTGACGTTCAACGCGGTGATGCCGTCGAAGTACCGTTTCAGCCGGCCGACCTTCGCGACGATCTTCGACTGCGTGGCGGGGCTCAGGTGGCCGTGCCGTGCCGAAACGTTCGTCTGCACGCGGTTTTCCTCGGAGGGCGGGGAGGGCGGCGGCGGCCGTGCCACGGGCAATCGACCCTTCGGAATCCAGCCTCTCCTCGTCGGAAGCGAGCATATCACTGCTCCCGTCGCTTCGACAAACGCCCGGGCTGCCGCGGCCCCACCGGCCGTTTTCCGCGGCCGTCGGCCGACCGACGCCACCGGGCGGCGGGGGGCCGGCTCGCCTCCGCAGCGCCCTACGGCGCCCGTCGCACCAGACCCCGCTCCTGCTGCGTGCGCCACCAGGCCGCCCCGTCACGCCGCGCTTCCTCGGAGGCGTCGGGGCGGTAGCGGGCCCGGTCGGCCGGCGCGGGGCGCACGATCGCGTCGAGGCAGGCGAAGGCGGAGCGCCGCACCACGAGCGCACCGTCACCGAGGGCCTCCACGATGGCCCGGTCCGCCCCCGACTCGAGCTCCCCGTCGGTCGGCCGCCGGGCCATGAGGTCCAAGAGCGTGGCCCGGCCCGGGGGCCCGCGGTCCTCCCACGCCCGGCGCAGCCTCTCGGCCGACGCCTCCCCGCGCGCCAGGGCCATCGGCACCACCGCCGCCTCGAGCGCCGCCCACTGCCTTCCCTCCAGGCGGCGGCCGGCGGCCTCGGCGCAGAGGAGGTCGGCGGCGACGTCGTAGTTGCCGCTGAGCGCGAGCGTCGTCGCCGCGAAGACGCGATTCTCGACGCGCCGGTCGATCGCCATCGCCTCGAGCACCTCCGCCATCCCGGCGGCGGGAGCGCTCCCCTCGGGAAGCTCCGCGAGCCGGCGGATGAACGTCGCGGCGGCGCCGCGTTCGAGCGTCTCCCCGCGATCCGCGCCGACGATCCACGCGGGCGGCCCATCCGCTGCGTCGACGGCCCCCGCCGCGGCCGGCGGGTCGCGCAGGTCCGCCCCGGCGGGCACGGCCGTCGCCCCCTCCCCCTGCCCCGCGTCCTTCCATTCGAGCGCTTCACGGATGGCGACGATCCGCGCCGAGGCCGTTCGCCGCGCGTCCCCATCCCCGGGTCGTCCCCCCGCCGCCACCTCGACGGCCACCCCGCCTTCGAGACCTCGGACCACGACGCCGTCGAGACCGCGGGCCCGGAGGCTGATCCGGCCGTCCTCGCGGGCCGCGCGGCAGACGACGCGGCCGAGCGTCACCTCCACGCGGGACGTGCCGTCGGCGGCGAGCGACAGGCGCAGGATCGAGCCGGGCTGGCAGCGCACCGAGATCCCGCCGAGGTTGATCTCGGGCCGCATCCCCGGCGGCACGACGATCTCCGCGCCGTCGGTCACCTGCCCGTCGACCGCGAGCGGATGCCACGTCACGATGTCGCCCGCCGCCACGCGCACGAGCACCACGCCATCGGCCGCGAGGAAGCCGATCCCCTTGCCGGCGGGGAGCGCATCGAGGCCCACGGCGCCGGCGACGTCCGGTCCGGCGGAGGCGTCGGCCGCTCCGGCCGGCGGCGCCGCGGCCCGTGGCGGGCG
>CAISKG010000363.1 GCA_903885855.1 uncultured Planctomycetaceae bacterium | reverse complement strand
GCTCGAAGGCGTGCGCCGTCTCGAGGTCGCAATTCGTGCCGGGGGCGCGGAGGACGAGGGCGCGGGGGGAGAGCATGGGGCGGCATCCTGGACGACGGACGGACTGCGGTCGGGGACTGGCGCTGTGCATGGCGTCGGGCATCATCTCCGACACCCTCTTCCTCCGTTCCCCGACGACCACCGACGTCGACCGCGACGTGCTCGAGTGGCTGCGCGGGCTGTGCGGCGAGGATCTCGACCGCTACGCCCGCGAGTTCTTCGAGATCGGGTCGGCGCTGCGTTCGAGCACGCCGGCGGGGGTGATCGGGGAGGATTGCAAGGAGTTTTCCGAGCACGGCGTGCGCTTCTCGATCTCGCAGATCGAGGAGACGGGCTTCGATCTCTTCTGGGAGCGGAAGGACGACCTGCGCACGGCGCTCGAGGACTTCGCCGCGCGGCAGCGGCTCGACTTCTCGGCGCTCCTGGTGACCGACGTGGTGAGCAACGGCTCGCTGCTCCTCCTCTCGCGCGAGCCCGAGGCCTGGGAGGAGATCCACTATCCGCGTCTCGACCGCGGCCTCTATTCGCTCAAGAACGTCGTCAGCCGCAAGAAGCAGTTGCTCCCGCTTCTGGCGCGGCTGATCCACGAATCGGCCAGCTGAGGGCCGGCCGCGGCGACTTCAGGGCGATCGGCGGGGGCCGGGCCGTCGCCGGGCCGGTCGTCGCCGGTCAGTCGCGGAGGCGGCCGGCGGGGGTGTCGGCGGCGATGCGGTCGATCATGTCGTGGCAGGCGCGTTCCACGGCGGATTGCCATTGCTCCGGCGCGAGGCCGGCGTTCATTTCAGGGCGGGCGTGGGCGAAGATCACGTCGCGTGCGCTGACGACCAGCGCCCCGAGTCCCTCGGGGTCGAAGGCGCCCTGCACGTCGGAGGCGCGTCCTCCCTGCTTGCCGAAGCCGGGGACGAGGATCCAGGTGTGGGGCATGGCGGCGCGGAGGGTGTCGAGCTGGCGTGGCCAGGTGGCGCCGACGACGGCGCCGACGAGGCCGTAGCGGCCGTCGGGGGGGAGCGTGTCGGCGGCCATGTGTTCGACGCCGGCGGCGACGTGCTCGTGGAGGGGCGAGCCGTTCGAGTCGAGGTCCTGGAAGTCCTTGCTGCCGGGGTTCGAGGTCTTCACGAGGACGAAGATCCCGGCGTGTCTGGCGGCGGCGGTCTTCACGAAGGGCTGGATGGAGTCGAGGCCGAGGTAGGGATTGACGGTGAGCGCGTCGCAGGCCCAGGGGCCGGCGAGCCAGCCGTCGGCGTAGGCTTCGGCGGTGGAGCCGATGTCGCCGCGTTTGCCGTCGGCGAGGACGAGCAGGCCGCGGGCGCGCGCGTGGGCGATGGTGTCGGCCAGGGCGGTCATGCCGTGGGGGCCGAGGGCCTCGAAGCAGGCCAGCTGCGGCTTGACGATCGGCACCAGGGGCGCGACGACGTCGATGACGCCCTGGCAGAAGGTGGTGAAGATCCTGGCGAGGGTGGCGGGGTCGTGCGTGTCGGCGGCGCCGAGGCATGCGGGGAGTGCTTCGCGGCGTGGGTCGAGGCCGACGCAGGCGGGGGTGCGTCGCGCGCGGATGGCGGCGGCGAGGCGGGTGGGGAAGGGTGCGGAGTGGGCGGGGCCGCTGGTGGCGGACATTCGCGTGCTCGGGGTGCCGGGGGTGGGTTTCGTGTTGAAGGCGGGGCCTGATTGTGCGATAGTGTGGGGGTCGCAGGGGATGGAAGCGAGAGCTTCGCGTTTCCTGCGGTGGATTCGGGGCGTGGCGCAGTCTGGCTAGCGCGCTTGACTGGGGGTCAAGAGGTCGCAGGTTCAAGTCCTGTCGCCCCGACTGGTT
>CAISKG010000362.1 GCA_903885855.1 uncultured Planctomycetaceae bacterium | reverse complement strand
GGCCGCGAGCTGATCGGCTACGTGCCCTGGCAGTTCGACATGCCCTCGCGCGGCAAGGGCTACGAGCGCGCCTGGAGATATCTCCTCGACCCCGACTTTTTCCGCGCGCCCTTCGGCCCCACGACCGTCGAGCGCCACGATCCCCTCTTCCTTCTCCAGCCCCACTGCTGCTGGTGGAGCGGGCAGAGCTGGCCCTACGCCACCACCCAGACGCTCAAGGCGCTGGCGAACGTCCTCCAGTTCCGCGCGCCGGGACTGGGCGACGAGGGCCCCGGGCTGACGGAGGAGGTCACCGCGGCGGACTACGTCGATCTCCTCGCCGCCTATGCACGCACGCACCGCAAACATGGCCGGCCCTACCTGGCCGAGGCCTGCCACCCCGACACCGGCAGCTTCGAGGGGCACGACGCCTACAACCACAGCGAGCACTATTTCCATTCCGGCTTCGCCGACCTGGTGATCACGGGGCTGGTGGGCCTGGTGCCGCGCCCCGACGACACCCTCGAGATCCGCCCCCTTTTCCCGGCGGCGTGGGATCACCTCCGCCTCGACAGGCTCGTCTACCGGGGCCGCGAGGTGGCGGTGGTCTGGGACCGCGACGGCACCCGCCACGGGCTCGGCCCCGGGCTCCATCTCCTCGCCGAGGGGCGCGTGATCGCCTCGGCGCCGCGCGTCGGCCGCCTCACCGCGCCGCTCCCGCCCCCCTCGGAGGCCCTCGCGGCGGAGGGGCTCGTCGACGACGGACTGCGGCCGGGAATCGTCCCCACGCGCGAGAACGTCGCGGTCAACAACGACGGCGGCTACTTCCCGCGCGTCGTGCCCTCGTCGGTCGCCCCCGGCACCTCGCCGGCCCGCCTCCAGGACGGCGTGGCCTGGTTCCTGCGTTCGCCCCCCAACCGCTGGGAGAGCGCGGAGGCGGGCGCGGAGGCGACGCTCGTGGTCGATCTCGGCACGCCGCGGCGCGTCGACACGATCGCGCTCCATCTCCTCGACGACGATCCGGCGCTACTGGCGGGCACCGCCGACGCCGCCGTACCGGGCCGCGACGCGGCGCCCTCCGACGTGCGCGCCCCCGGGGAAGTGGCGCTCGAGGCGTGGGACGGCTCGGCCTGGGAGCCGCTCGCGGCCGCGATCGAGTCGTCGGCGGGGCCGGGGCGGATCGCGGGGCACATGGCGACGCGGTTGCGCTTCGCGCCGCGGGAGCTCGCGCGCCTGCGCGTCACGCTCCGGCCGCGTGCCGGAAGCCGCGTCGGTCTGTCGGAGCTCGAGGCCTGGGGCGAGGCGCTTGTGCCGCTGGAGCCTGTGGCGCCGCCCGCGGGCAACCTGGCCTTCCGCCCCGCAGGCCCCGACGCGCCCGAGTTTCCGCGGGCGAGCGCTTCCCACACCTCGCGCTACGACAGGGTCGAGCGGGCGAACGACGGCGTCATCTCCTACCAGGTCAATCCCAACAACCGCTGGACCGCCTACGAATCCCCCGACGCCACCGACTGGCTGGAGATCGACTTCGGCGCGCCGCGTGCCTTCCGCCGCGTCGAACTCGCCCTCTACGACGACCGCGGGGGCGTGCAGCCGCCGGAGCGCTTCCACGTGGAGGTGTGGCGCGGGGGCGCGTGGGAGGCCGTCGCCGGCGAGCGTCACCAGCCCGAACGCCCGCTGGGCAACGTGGTCAACGAGGCCCGCTTCGATCCCGTCACGGCCTCCAGGGTGCGGGTGGTGTTCACGCACGCGGGGCAATCGCGGAGCGGCGTCTCGGAGATCATGGTCTGGGACGACTGACCGGCCGGGGCCCGCCGCGCGGGGGCCGGCGGGGGAACGTGGACCGTGGCCCCGGGAACGCGATATCTTGTCCCGTGGGGGATCGATCCATCCGTCACGGAGCAAAGCCATGCGCCGCCTCGCCGCCGCCCTCGTCGTCGCGCTCGCCGCGACCCTCGCCCCGCCGGGCGCCTGCCGCGCCGAGGAGCGGGTGCTCTTCAGCTATCCGATCTTCCCCGCCCAGCCTTCGTACCGCATCGTGAACGTCGACGCGGCGAAGCGCGAGGTGCTGGTGACGCCGGCGGAGCGGGCGGGCGGATTCATGGCCCCCACCGAGGGGCCGGGCATCCTCGTGGTGCCGTCACGGGCCGGGAACCGCCCCGACACCGTGGTGCGCATCGAGGTCGCCGAGGTCCTCGACGACGGCTCGCTGCGGGCCACCTTCGGCCAGGGGGCCGCGGGCGTGGTCGCCACAGGCCCGGCACTCGTCGCCCGGCCGTTCGCGGGCGACATCTCGGTCCAGGGCGCCGAGCCGAAGATGGCCTCGACCAAGTCCCTCCGCGCCCTGCCCGACGTCGTCCGCTCGGCCGCCGAGGCGCCGGCCGCGGCGGGCAACGTGGTCGACGCGGTGTCGGCGGCCCGCGCCGCCGCCCGGCGCGTGTCGTCGATGAACAACCTCAAGCAGCTCGCGCTCGCCATGCACAACTACCACGACGCCTACGGCCACTTCCCCCCGGCCGCCGTCATCGGCCCCGACGGCAGGCCCTGGCACTCGTGGCGCACGCTCCTCCTCCCGTTCCTCGAGGAGGCGAATCTCTACAAGCAGTACGACTTCGGCCAGCCGTGGGACGCGCCGGCCAACCTCGCGGTGGCCAAGAAGGTGCCGAAGGTCTTCCAGGATCCGATCGCCGGCCTGAAGGACGGCTCGACGAGCTACGCCGTGCTCGTCGGCGACGACACCCTCTTCCCCCCCGGCAAGAACCCGAAGATGGCCACCGCCGACGACACGCAGGCCGCCGGCGGCGGCGGCACGCGCATGACCGAAATCACCGACGGCACGTCGAACACGATCATGATCGCGACGGTCGCGCCGGAGCGGAAGATTGCCTGGACCAAGCCGGAGGACATCGTCGTCGGGCCCGAGGGCCCCTCCATCGGCACCCCCGACGGGATCGCCGCGCTGCACACCGCCGGCAGCGGCAAGGGAGCGATCGTGGCGATCGCCGACGGCTCGGTGCGGATGCTGGCCGAGTCGCTCGACAAGGGGATCCTGGCGTCGATCGCGAGCCGCAGCGGCGGCGAGGTCGTCGATTACGACAGCCTCGCCGTCGAGGGCGCCGACGAGTCCGCCGGCGGCATGCGTGCCATCAAGATCGTGGCCGGCGCCGACGGCACGCCCACCCTCGAGCTCCCCTGACGGTCGCGCGATCGCCGCGCGTCGCGCACGGCCCGCCGCGAATCCCTGCAGGCCCGCCTGCCGTTCCGCAGCCTCCCACGAGACTCCCCATGCGCTCCCCCGCCCGCTCCAGCCGCGCGTGCGCGGCACTGGTGGCCTTCCTCACGCCGCTCCTCCCGGCCGCCGCACGGGCCTGCTGCCCCGCCTGGAGGGCCGGGTCGATGGTGCGGATCGCCGACCAGCGGATCCTCGTCGCCTGGGATCCGGCCACGCAGGTCGAGCATTTCGTGCGCGAGGCCCGCTTCACGGGGGAGCGCGGCGGGGCGGATCGGCAGGAGGGGGGCGACGATTTCGGTTTTCTCGTCCCCACGCCCACGGAGCCCGAGATCGCCGAGGCCGACGGCGCCGTCT
>CAISKG010000361.1 GCA_903885855.1 uncultured Planctomycetaceae bacterium | reverse complement strand
TCTTCGACCGCTGCCGGGCGCTGGGGCTGCCGGTGTCGCCCGCCTGCGACGACGCCACCTTCCTCCGCCGGGCCACGCTCGACATCACCGGCGCCATCCCCACCGCCGAGGAGGCCGCGGCCTTCCTCGCCGACACCTCCGCCGACAAGCGCCAGCGTGCGGTGGACCGCCTCCTCGCCTCGCCCGGCTACGCCGATTTCTTCGCCAACAAATGGACGGCGCTCCTGAAGAACCGGCGCGACGACACCAGCGACACCGTCTCCAACTTCGCCTTCCACTCCTGGGTGCGCGACGGGCTCCTGGCCAACAAGCGCTACGACCGCTTCGTGCGCGAGCTGCTCGCCGCCACCGGCACGATCGTGGAGAACCCGCCGGTCGCCTGGTACAAGCGCGTCAAGGATCCCAAGGAGCAGATCGAGGACGTGGCGCAGCTGTTCCTCGGGCTCCGCATCGGCTGCGCGCAGTGCCACCACCATCCCTTCGAGCGCTGGAGCCAGGACGACTACTACGGCCTGGCGGCCTACTTCAGCCAGGTGGGCCGCCGGCCCACGTCGACCCGCGGGGAGGACACCATCTTCCACGCGCGCGGGGCGGCCGGCGCCGTGAACCCCAAGACGGGCCAGCGCGTGGCCCCGGCGGCGCTCGGCACCCCGGAGGCGCCGATCCCCGCCGACGACGACCCGCGCCTGCGCTTCGCCGACTGGCTCGTGCGCCCCGACAATCCGTTCTTCGCCAAGGCGCTCGTGAACCGCTACTGGAAGCATTTCTTCGGCCGCGGCCTGGTGGAGCCGGAGGACGACATCCGCGACACCAACCCCCCCACGAATCCGCCGCTCCTCGACGATCTCGCGGCCCGCTTCCGGGCGTCGGGCTTCGACCTCAAGTGGCTGGTGCGCGAGATCGTCCTCTCGCGGAGCTACCAATCGAGCGCCGTGCCGCTGCCCGGCAACGCCGACGACCAGCAGCACTTCTCGCGCTTCCTCCCGCGGCGCCTCCCGGCGGAGGTGCTCCTCGACGCCATCGACCGCGTCACCGGGGCCACCACCACCTTCGCCAACCTCCCCCCGGGGACGCGCGCCGTCGCCCTCCCCGACACCAGCTACAACCGCTCCTCCCCCTTCCTGCAGGTCTTCGGCCGGCCCGAGGGGCAGAGCGTGTGCGAGTGCGAGCGGGTGCAGTCGTCGAGCCTCGCGCAGAGCCTGCACCTCCTCTCGGCGGCCGACATCAAGGGCAAGCTGGCCGTCGACGGCGGCCGCGCCGACCGGCTCTCGCGCCGCGAGGGGGACGACGACGCGGTGGTGCGCGAGATCTTCCTCGCCACCTTCGCGCGCGAGCCGACCGACGAGGAGCGCGTCATGGCCAGGGCCGTGATCGACGAGCCGCGGCAGGGCGCCGACGGCCAGGCGCTCGCGCCGCAGGCCGCGCGCCGCGAGAACCTGGAGGATCTCCTCTGGGCGCTCACCAACGCCAAGGAATTCCTCTTCAACCACTGACATCCCCCCATGCGCATCCCCCTCCACACCCGCGCGCGGCTGGCCGTCGTGGCCGCCGCGCTCGTCTCGGCCTCCGCCGCCGGCCCCGCGGCCGCGCAGTCGGTCTGCCTGCCCCTGCCGCGCCTCCTCACCCTCTCCCCCCCGGGGGCGCAGCGTCCCCCGGCGGGCGCGGAGCCTGTCACGCTCGAGGTGACGGTGTCGGGGGAGGCGCTCGACGCCTGGGAGGAAGGGGGGCAGCCGGCGACGCCGCGGCTCCTCTTCTCCCATCCCGGCATCACCGCCGAGCCCGCGCGAACGGCCGAGGGGGCGGCCGAGAAGGACCGCTACGTGATCACGGTGCGGGCCGACGTGCCGGCGGGGATCCACGACGCGCGGATGCTCACGGCGCTGGGGGTGTCGACGCCGCGTGCCTTCACCGTCGGCGATCGCCCCGAGGCCACGCGCACCGCCCCGGCGACCTCCGTCGCCGACGCCTTCCCGGTCGTGCCGGGGATGGTGGTCAACGCCCAGGCGGTCGCGCAGGCCGCCGACCACTACCGGCTCGAGCTGCGGCGCGGCCAGCGGATCGTGGTGGAGTGCGCCGCCCGCGGGATCGAGTCGAAGCTGCGGCCGGTGCTGATCCTCGCCGACGCCACGGGGGCCGATCTGGTGGCGGAGCGGCGCGGCGGCGTGCTCGAGTTCACCGCGCCGGACGACGCCGCCTACGTGGTCAAGGTGCACGACCTCTCGTTTCTCGGCGGGCCCGAGTACTTCTACCGCCTCGTGGTCCACGACGTGGCCGAGGGTGCACAGGCCCCCGCCCGCCAAGCCGCCGTCGAGCCGGTGCTCGCCTTCTCCTGGCCGCCGCCGGGATTGCCCGAGCGGGCGGATGCCGAGGAGACGGAGGGCGGCCCCGACGACCCCGGCCGCCCCGTGACGCTCCCGCTCGACGTGGCCGGCCGGTTCTTCCCCGCCGCCGACGTCGACACCTTCACCTTCGAGGCCGAGGCCGGGGAGGTGTGGTGGATCGAGGTGGGCTCCGAGCGCGCCGGGGCGCCGACGAATCCCGCCGTGGTGGTGCAGCGGGCGCTGCCGGCCGCCGACGGGGGCGCGCCCGGGTGGGAGGACGTCCTGGAACTGGCCGACATCGCCGCGCCGATCCGCCCCTCGACGAATCACTACGCCTACGACGGCCCCCCCTACGAATCGGGCTCGGCCGACTGCCTCGGCCGCCTCGAGATCAAGACCTCGGGCACCCACCGGCTGCGGATCCGCGATCTCTTCGGCGGCACGCGGGACGAGCCGACCGCCACCTACCGGCTGCTGGTGCGCCGCGCGGCGCCCGACTTCGCGCTCGTCTGCTGGCCGCTGCACATGGAGCTGCGCAACGGCGACCGCGCGGCCCTCTCCAAGCCGCTCGCGCTCCGCGCCGGGGGCACGGTGAGCCTCGAGGTCGCCGCGCTGCGGCGCGACGGCTTCGACGGCCCGATCGAGCTCGAGGCCCGCGGCCTGCCCGAGGGGGTGACGGCGACGGGCCTGCGCATCCCCGCCGGGCAGTCGCGCGGCCAGATTCTCCTCACCGCGGCCGACGCGCCGGCGCGCGGGATGGCGGCCGTGACGCTCGTGGGCCGCGGCGCGGCCGGCGACACGGCCATCGAGCGCCCCTGCCGCCTGGCCGGGCAGTGCTGGCCGGTGCGCGACGGCTGGTCGGAGATCCCCTTCCCGCGACTCTTGGCCGACGTGGTGGTGTCGGTGGGGGGCGTCGAGGGGGCCCCGCTCACGCTCCGCACGACCGGCGCCGGCCGCGCGGCCGGCGCGGCGCTCGAGGCGGTGGAAGGGGGGGCGCTCGAGGTGCCGCTGGAGCTGGTGAAGCGCGAGGAGGTGCAGGGGGGCACGTTCCAGATGCGCGTGGTGGGGCCCGGCTTCGATCAGGCGCCCGGCTTCGAGCTCGACGTCGCCGCCCCCAAGCCGCTCGCGCTCGACCTGGCCACGCTCAAGATCCCCCCCGGCGACCACGCCTTCGCGCTCGTGGCCAGCGCCGTCACCAAGCACGCCCCCGCCCCCGCGCCGGGGCAGGCGGCGGCCGGCGTCACCGACATCGCCGAGATCCTCATCTCCACGCCGATCCACGTCCGGGTCGCACCCGCCCCGAAGGAACCCGCGCCATGACGCGCCCGCGCTCCCCGCACTGCCCCGGACCGTTCGCCGCGGCGCCGGCCCGCCATCCGGCCGGGTCGTCGCGCCGCGAGGTGCTGCGCGTCGGGCTCGCGGGCTTCGGCTCGCTCACGCTCCCGGGGCTGCTGCGGGCCCGGGCCGAGGCCCCGGCGGCGGGGGCCGCCGGCAGGGAGCCGACGGCGGTGATCATGGTCTGGCTGCCGGGGGGACTGTCGCACATCGACAGCTACGACCCCAAGCCCGACATCACGAGCGAATACCGCGGTCCCTTCCGCACCATCCCCACGGCGGTGCCGGGGCTCACGTTCACCGAGCTGCTCCCCCGGCAGGCGCGGATCGCCGACCGCTTCGCGCTGCTGCGCTCCATGCAGCAGACCGCCGGGGGCCATCCGGCCGGCTCGATGCAGATGCTCTCCGGCGATCCCGACACGCGCGACAAGCCCAAGCCGCGTTACCCGGACTGGATGACCGTCGCCAACTACCTCCGCGCCAAGGAGGGACCGCGGGCCAATCCGCTCCCGCGCTACATCGGCGTCAATCCGCCGCTAGAGTACAACGGCCCGGCCTACCTCGGCGACGCCTACCAGCCGTTCGTGGTCTCGGGCGACCCCAGCCAGCCCTCCTTCAGCGTGCCCCACGTGGGCACCGCCAGCGGCCGCGACGGGGCCCGGCTCGACCGGCGCGTGGCGCTGCGGCGCCAGTTCGACTCCCTCGGCCGCGCCATCGAGCGCCAGGCCGATTTCCAGGCGCTCGATCACTTCGAGACGCAGGCCATGACGCTGCTCACCGATCCGCACACGCGCGACGCCTTCGACCTCTCGCGCGAGGACGAGCGCACGCGCGACCGCTACGGCCGCAACGCCTGGGGCCAGCAGCTGCTGATGTGCCGGCGGCTGGTGGAGGCGGGGGTGGACGTCGTCACCACGCAGCTCTCGGGGCCGCTGTGCGGGCGCGTGGGCAACTGGGACGACCACGCCGTCAATCACCACATCTTCGACGCCCTCCGCTACCGGGCCGACGCCTACGACATGGCCGTCACGGCCCTCATCGAGGAGATCTTCGAGCGCGGCCTCGACCGGCGCGTGCTGGTGGTGGTGACCGGCGAATTCGGCCGCACCCCCCGGATCGAGTATTCGCCGAGCACCGGCGAGGGGGCGGCGAGCGCCCCGGCGGGCACCAAGCAACCCGGCCGCGACCACTGGCCGCGGGCCTACTCCAACATCTGGGCCGGCGGCGGGATCCGCGGCGGCCAGGTGATCGGTGCCACCGACCGGCGCGGGGAGGACGTCACCGAGCGGCGCTGCACGGCCGGCGACTTCCTGGCCACGGTCTACCGGCATCTGGGCATCGACGCGCCGAACGTCACGATCGACGATCTCAACGGCCGCCCCACGCCGGTGGTCGACCACGGGCGGGCGATCGCCGAACTGTCGGCCTGACGCCGGCGCCGGCCCGAGGTCGCGCTGGGTCCGTTAGCGGTACGCGCCGCGGCCCCACAGGCCGACGTCCCTGCCGGCCCAGCGCAGGAAGCGGTCGATGTCCTCGTGGAGCGACTCCCAGGCGTAGGCCACGACGTCGGGGCTGACGGCCGTGGCATCGACCGGCCGGCGCTTGAGGACGCGCCGCAGCATGGGCCGCGCGGCGTCGGGCACCATGGTCGAGATCCGCCGGTAGCCGGGCATCCGCAGCATGAGATTCAGGAGGAGCCGGGGCTTGGCCTTGAGCCAGCGGTCGTTGACCTCGGCGTCCGCCGATGGGCACGGCCAGGCGTCGTCGACGCCGATGAACTGCAGCAGCCCGGCGAGCACCTCCTGGGGTGCGCGGCGCCAATCCTCCTGGAAGACGACGTGGATGCGCTCGTCGGGGAAGCGTTCGCGGTAGGGCGTCAGACGCTGCCAGTAGTTCGACGTCCCGAGAAACCCGGGCATCCGGCGGAGGTCGGCGTCGAGGTCGCCGTAGGCGTCCATGCCCGGAATCCGCGCGATCGAGGGATTGCCCAAGCGCAGCTGGTGGCCGTACTCCTGCCACTCCGAGACGGCCCGGGCCAGCGGCGAGCGCACGCAGTACACGATCCGCGCGTCGGGGTTGTACTCGTGGATGCGCCTGGCGCTCGTCGCCGACCGGTCCATCCAGGCCTCGGCGTAGGTGGTCGAACCGTCGATCTTCACCCCCGGGCGGCGCGGGAAGGAGCCGTGGTACCACTCGACACCACGGCGGTGCTTGTCGTGGGAGAAGAACCGCGGCTCCTTGTCGGTCGCGAAATTGATCTCCGATGCGCCGCCAGGGCCGTGGCGACGGCGCTGGTCGCGCATTTGGGCGCGCCGATGATGAACACCGAGACCCGATCGTCCATCCGGGAAATCCTCGCGCGTCGTGCGCCCGCGGCACCGGCACAGCCGTCGCAGCCCTCGGCAAGGGGGCGCGACATGCGATCCTGCAGCCGGCGCGGAACCCCTCCACCAAGAGTGTGCGACGGTAATCGCTCCACGGGCGCGGATCAACGACGTCCACCCGGGGGGGGCGGGGGGGGCTCGGCCCGCACACGCCGCACCGCCGTCAGACTCCGCCGCGGAGATCGGGCTCCCCGACGTCGAAGCGGAGCCGCGACGTCACGGGCAGCACCGGCATCAGCCGGTCGCCCGGCAGGAGCCCCGCGGCCCAGATCGTGGCCAGCGCCAGGAGGGCGACGCCGTCGGACAGGCCCCGACCGAGCACGGGGGCGAGTTCCGTGTCGGAAAGCTGCCACGCCGCGCCCCCCGAGGCGAGGAGCACCTCGGCCCCCCGCCGCACGACGACGAACCCCCCCTGGTCGCGATGGCGGGCGAGCCGATCGACCGCCTCCGCCCCGGCGTCGGGCCCACCTACGAGCACCGCGCGCGGGCCGAGCCTGGCGAGGATCGCCGCGGCCCCCGGCGCCGCGGCGTCGACGACGCAACGCCCGTCGGGCTCGATGGCGTTCAAGAGGGTGGCGGTGGCCGGATCGACGCCGCCGTCGGCCCCCTCGGGCGCGAGCACGGCCACCTCGCAGTGGAGGGTGTCGAGCCCCTCGGCCGCGGCGTCGGCGGCGCGGCTCACGATCACCGCGGCCTCGACGCAGGGATGCGCCACGAGCGCCACGGCGCCGTCGCGCGCGCTGCCCGGACAGGGGAAGGGGGGCTGCCCGGGGATCTCGATCGTCCCCCCGCCCGCGAGGCCCGCGACGATGCCGCCGCTGCGCAGGAAGCGGGCCACTTCGCCGCCCACGGCCGCGGCGCGGGCGGGATCCTCCGGATGCTCCCCGACCACGATCACCGGCACACGGCCGTCGTCACCGGCGTCGAACATCAGCTCCACGATCGCCTCGCCCACCGGCCGCGGCCGCCCCTGCTTGGGGGCGATGTGCATGAACATGCCCGGCCCGGCGTTGACCTCGATCACCATCCCGCGCTGGGCGTCGAGCGGCTGGGAGATGTCCTCGGCGACCAGGTCGATTCCGGCGATGTCGAGCCCCACCGCCCGGGCCGCCAGGACGACGTGGCGGGCCACCTCGGGGTGGACCTCGTCGGTCTCGTCGGTGGTCAGGTCGCCGTTGACCTTGATCGTCACGCGGCGGCCCGCCGCGGGCACGTCGTCGGGCTCGAGCGACTGGCGTTTGAGGAGGCCGATGGCCAGCTCGTCGAGGCGCATCGGCGAGAGGATGTCGGTGAAGTTCGGCCCGCGGAGGGGATCGAGGTTGGCGTCGTCGACGAGGGCCCGGATCGTGCGCGTGCCGTCGCCGACGACCACGTCGCGCTGCCCCCGCGCCGCCGCCACCATCCGCTCGCCCACCACCAGCAGCCGGTGGGCCACGCCGCGCGCGAACTGCTCCACGAGCACCCCGCCGGAGCGCCGGTGATTCTCCCGGATGGCGATCTCGAAGGCCTCGGCCATGTCGGCGTCGTCGCGCACCCCGAAGGAGATGCCGCGGCCGTGGTTGCCGTCGCGCGGCTTGACGACGACGGGATAGCCCAGCTCCCGCGCCGCCGCGCAGGCCTCGGCGACGCTGGCGGCCACGCGGCCGCGCGGCACGGGCACCCCGACCTGCTCGAGCAGCACGCGTGTCATCTGCTTGTCCTGGGCGAGGGCCTCGGCGATCGCACCGGTGGCGTCGGTCTCGGCCGTCCAGATGCGCCGGCGCCGCACCCCCTCGCCGAGCTGGCAGAGGCTGTTGCGGATCCTGCGGCAGGGGATGCCGCGGCGCCGGGCCGCCCCCAGGATGGCGCGCGTGCTCGGCCCCAGGCGGGCGTCGTCGGCGAACTCGGCCAATTCGGCGAGCGCCGGCTCGAGGTCGAGCGGCTCCGGCGGGGGCGCGACCGCCTCCACGAAGATCCGCCAAGCCAGTGCCAGGCAGGCGTCGGCCACCTCCTCGTCGTCGAGCTCCACCGCGAGGGTGAATCGCCCCGCCGCGTTGGCCACGCAGGCCGCGAACGCCGGCGCGATGCCGGCCGTGCCGAGCAACGACGTCGAGAGCCAGAGGAGCACCGGGCCGGGGCCGGCCGCGGCGAGCTCCTCGAAGGCCGGGCCCACCCCCCGCGCGGCGGCGCCGGCGCCGGCGTCGCGGGCCACCGCCACCTCGTAGGGGGTGGCCTCGAGCCGGGCACGCCCGAGCGCGAGCCGCCCGAGGGCGTCGGGGTCGCGGTCGGCCCGCCACCCGGCCAGGGGCCCCGGATCGATCTCCACCTCGTGCACCGGCAGCGGCGACCAGCGGTTGGGGCCCCGGTAGACCTGCCGGCGCACGACCGGCGCGCCGCCTGCCTGCCCGCCTTCAGAGGCCGTCGCCGCGGTCATGTGCCTGCCGTCGCCGGGGTCGGATCGATGCGTCGCGCCGCCACGCCGGCGACGGGGTCGAGGATACCCTGCCGGCCCGCGACCGCGGCAGGCACGCCGGGCCCGCTGGCGATTCCGCGGGCGATCCGCTCACTCCCGCGGCACGTCCGCGCCGGGGAGCGGCACCTGCTCGGGCGACGCCAGGTACGCGACGAGGTCGCGGACGTCCTCGGGGGAGAGCTTGGCGAGGAGGCCGTCGGGCATGAGCGAGGTGGCCTGCACCGTCTGCTCGGCGATCTCCCGGCGGTCGATGACGACGGTGTCCTGGGCGGTCTGGAGCGTGAGGGTGCGCTCGTCGGAGCCCGACACCACGCCCGTCAGCGCCCGGCCGTCGGCCAGCACCACCGCCACCGCACGGAAGTCGCTCCCCACGCTCGCGCCGGGATCGACGACGTTCTCCAAGAGGTAGTCGAGATTGCGCCGGTTGGAGCCGGTGAGGTCGGGGCCGAGCTTGCGCCCGGCGCCGAAGAGCACGTGGCAGCCGGCGCAGTCGCGCGCGAACAGGGCCCGCCCGTGCGGGCGGTCGGCGGCGGCGAGCACCTCGGGGGTCAGCTCGGCCCGCCAGCGGTCGATGAGGTCGCGCTTGTCGGCGGCGCTCACGCGCACGTCGCCCCACAGCCGGGCCAGCCGCTCGCCGAGCGCGGCGTCGCCGAAATCGGCGATCTGGCGGGCGTGGAAGGCGGAGATCTCCTCCGCCGCGACGCTGCCTCCCTCGACGGCGTCGAGGAGCCGCGCCGCCCACGCCGGCCGCGAGGCGAGGAGATCCACCAGCGCCGCACGGTCGGCGGGCGTGTAGATGCCCGCGCCCGCCAGCGCCTTGGCGGGGGTGTCGGGATGGTCGAAGGCGGCGAGCGCCGCGAGGGCCGCCCCGATCACCGGCCGGTCACCGAGGAGCCCCTGGAGGAGCGCCGCGCCGTCCTCCGGCGCCGCGGCGGCCAGCGTCGCGATGGCGTGGCGCCGTGCCTCGGGGGCCGCCTTGGCATCGAGCACGATCGCCCGCACCGCCTCGATCCCGCGTCCCTCGCCGAACACCACGTCGAGCTCGTGGAGCGATTCGAGCGCCGCGGCATCCGCCAGCGCCGCGAGCCGGGCCGAGGCATCGGCGTACCCCGGCGGCGGCTCCGCCCGCCGCCAGCCGCGCAGGCCCGCCGCCAGGCCGGCGAGGATCGGACCGCGCCGTCCCGCGTCGGCCGCCGCCGTGTCGAGGAGCCGGGCCACCAGCTCGGGGCGCTCCTCGACGCGGCCGGCCACGAAGCGTGCGAGGCTCCTGCACAGGGGCGCAAGCGGTGTCGCGGCGGCGAGCGCCGCGGCGTCCTCGAGGCGGCGCGGCGCGGACGGTGCCAGCCCGTACCACACCATCCGGGCGAGGAGCGGGTCGGCGGGGAAGGCGTCGTGGGAGGCCAGGGCACCGCCGAGCCGCCAGGCCGCCGCGTCGTCGAGGCGCCCCACCGCCGAGGCCAGGTGCAGTTGCACCGGCGCCTCCCGATCGCCCGCCGCCAGGGCCGCCATCCGCGCCACGGCCTCCTCCGAGGGCTGCGGCCCCCCCGGGACCGCGCGGTCCACCAGGAGCCGCACCCCCCAGGCGCGGAGGAAGGGGTCGGCGTCGTGCGTGACCGCCAGGAGCGCCGCCTCGTCGAGGCGCGGGCCCTCAGGCCGTTCGAGCGCGGCCAGCGCCCACAAGGCGCGGAGGCGGTGAGCCGGATCGGGGGCCGAACGCACGTGCTCGGCGAGCCACGCGGCGTCGGCGTCGAGGTCGGCGCCGGCGAGCGCCCGGCGCTGCCATTCCCGCACCGCCGCCCGGCTCCACCACTGGTCGGCCACGAGGAGATTCCCGCGCAGCGCCGTCCCCTCGAGCGTCGCCACGTCGAGGCCGCGGGGAGCGCGCGGGCGGCCGTGGGAGAGCTTGTAGATCCGGCCGCTCGAGCGGTGGACGCCGTCGTGGTCGTGGCACTCGCCGGTGTCGGACCAGTCGGCGATGTACACGCCGCCGTCGGGGGCGGCGACGAGGTCCATGCCGCGGAAGAAGGGATCGGCGAAGAACGCCAGGTCGGGGCCGTGGGTGGCGGTGTACCCGGCCCCGCGCGGCGCGAGGACGTCGTGGTTCACGCGGCGGCCGTGGAGGTTGAGCGTGAACACGCCGCCGCGGTACTCCGGCGGCCAGTTGGTCCCTCCGTAGATCATGAGGCCGATGTGGGCGTGGCCCCCCCCGGCGGCGCTGGTCTTGTCGGAGACGCCGAAGCGGATGTCGCTCCACTGCTCGCCGGTGTCCCAGTGGACGTGGTCGGCCACCTGCGGCAGGAGGTCGTAGACGTGCGGCTCGAGGTCGGTGCCGTACATCCGCTCGACGTGCGCCCCGTGGACGGCGTGCCAGAGGTGGCCGATGACGGTGTTGATCACGAACGTCTCGCCGTGGGCGTCGAAGTCGGTGCCCCAGGAATTGGTCATCCCCGAGATCACCCCCTCGACGGTGCGCCGGGCGGGGTGGTAGCGCCACACGCCGGTGTTGATCTGGACGCGCTGCGAATCCCCCGCGCCGGGCACGCCGATGCGCGAGGTGCCCTGGATGCCGTGCCGGGCCCACAGCCAGCCGTCCGGCCCCCACTTCAGGCCGTTGCAGGGGGTGTGGCCGACGCTCGTCTCGTTGATGCCGTCGAGCACGATCTCGGGGGGGCCGTCGGGCACGAGGTCGTCGTCGCGGTCGGGGATGAAGAGGAGATTGGGGAGATCGATGACCCACGCGCCACCGAGGCCCACCGCCACGCTCGTGAGGCGCGTGCCGCCGTCCCAGAACACCGTCCGCCGGTCGTGCCGGCCGTCGCCGTCGTCGTCCTCGAGGACCACGATCCGGTCGCGGAGGGAGTCGTCCCAGGTGCCGAGGTTGTTGCCGGCCCAGGTGAAGTTCTCGGCCACCCACACGCGCCCCCGGTGATCGGTGGCGATGCCGATCGGGTTCTGGACCGCCGGCTCCGCCGCGAAGGGCACGAGCTCGAAGCCCGCCGGGAGCCGGGCGGAGCGGCACACCTCCTCCGGATCCATCGGCCGCTCGGCCGACGTCTCGCTGTCGGGCGGGGCGGGGAAGGGGGAGTCGTCCGCGGCGGCCCCGCCGCAGACGAGGCAGCCGAGGAGGAGCGCCGCGAGGGACGCGTGACGGGGGCGGACCATGGCGGTGATCCCGGCGGGCGGGCGTGCGGCCGACGGGGGATCAGGCGATCCCCAGGACGTCGCGCATCGAGTACATCCCCGCGGGTTTTCCGGCGAGGAAGGCGGCGGCGGCGAGGGCCCCACGGGCGTAGCAGTCGCGGCTCGTGGCCCGGACGTTCACCGCGAGCGACTCCCCGTCGAGCCCGAAGAGGATCGTGTGCTCGCCCGGATTGTCGCCGGCACGAACGGCATGGTAGCCGATCTCGTCGGCCGGGCGGGCGCCGGGGCGCCCCTCGCGGCCATGGGCCACGCGCGATTGCCCCATCGCCTCCCGGACGAGGCTGCCGAACTTGAGCGCCGTGCCGCTCGGGGAATCCTCCTTGTGGCGGTGGTGCGTCTCGACGATCTCCACGTCGGCCCGGACGCCGCTGCGGTGAAGGAGGGCCGCGGCGCGCGCGACGAGATCCATCGCCACGTTGACCGCCAGGCTCATGCTCGGCGACTGCAGCACGGCGATGCTCCGGGCCGCCTCCGCGACCGCCGCCTGATCGGCGGGCTCCAGGCCGGTCGTCGCCACCACCAGCGGCACGCGCTTCGCCACGCAGGTCCGGGCGATCCCCGCCACGGCGCCGGGGAGGGAGAAATCGATGACCACGTCGGCGGGGGCCTCCCAGACATGGTCGATCGCCACGCCGCAGGCGCCCGCGCCGGCGAGCGTGCCGGCGTCGGCGCCGCGCTGCGGGTGGCCGTCGCGCTCGACGGCCGCCACGAGCCGCCACAGCCCGGGCTCCGCGGCGGCGCAGGCGATGATCCGTTGCCCCATCCGGCCGGCGGCACCGTGCATCACGAGGCGCAGGGGCGGGCGGCCGCCCGGGGGGGAGGAGGCGTTCTCGGGGGCGGTCGGAGGCATCGGGCGTTCCACGGGGACATGGGGAAGGAGCGGGCGCTGGGGCCGGTGGCGGCGGTGCGTCGCGGCGCCCCGGGCCACCCGCCGGGCCGCGTCATCCTACGAAGGGCTCCGCCCGGCGCCACCGGCGGGCGAGGATCCGGCCGGCTCCAGGCACCCCGGCGCCCTCCCGGGAGTTTCGTGCCGACGGTCGTTTTCCGTCCACATCGTTTTCTCACGCCAGGCTCACGCGCCCCTGACGGAGGAGTGGTTCCATCCTCTTACCGCGGCGGGCTCCGCACGTCGCCCATTCGTCATTCCCTTCTCCAAGGACGCTCCGATGACCATCTCGTCGCACCGGTCGGCATCGCCCCTCGGCGGGCAGCGGGCCTTCACGCTGGTCGAATTGCTCGTGGTGATCGCCATCATCGGCACCCTCGTGGGACTCCTGCTGCCGGCCGTGCAGGCGGCCCGCGAGGCGGCGCGGCGCACCAGTTGCACCAACAACATGCGGCAGATCGGCCTGTCGTTCCACAATTACGTCACGGCCTTCAACAAGCTCCCCAACTCGCGCCCGGTCGCGAAGACGACGCCGGCGAGCGTGATGAGCTGGCCGGTGCTGGTGCTCGATTACTTCGAGGAGGGCTCCCTGGCCCGCCTCTACGACAAGACCGTCCCCTGGAACCGGGGGTCCAACGCGGTCGCCGGTCAGACCGTGGTGCCGCTGTTCATGTGCGCCTCGGGGCCGGGGGCGTCGCGGCTCCCCGCGGCGGGCACCGGCACGGACATCGACGGCAAGGTGATGGCCCCGCTCGACTACATCGTGATGCACCGTCTGCGCAACCGCTTCTACACCGCCAACGGCATCCCGAATCCCGCCGGCACGGCCGATCACGAGGGCCCGCTGGTCAACGGCCGCGACAGCAAGCTCGCCGAGATCCTCGACGGCCTCAGCCACACGATCATGGTCATGGAGAGCGGCGGACGGCCGAACCACTACCTGGTGAAGAAGGCTCAAAACACGCTGCTGCCCCGCCCCGAGGGCTTCGGCTGGACCGATCCCGACGGCGCCTCCGGATCGATGGACGGCACCGACTCGGTGACCGGCGCCATCAACGGCTCCTCCGGCAAGGGGACGTGCATCATGAGCTGCAACAACGACAGCGAGCCCTACTCGTTCCACCCCGCCGGGATGAACGTGGCGATGGCCGACGGGTCGGCCCGGTACATCTCCGACTCGATCTCCGCGGCGGTGTTCGCGGCGCTGCTGACGGCCAAGGCGGGCGACCACCCCGGCGGCGACTACTGACCCTGACCGGGCCGTCGGCGCACCCCGGGGCGACGGAACCGTCGCCCCGGGAGCGCCGTCACCCGTACAGGTCGATCGCCTGCACGATCTCGTCGATGCGGTTGCCCACGCTCACCGCCCGGTTGGCGTGGCTGGCCCGGCTCACGCCGCGGCTGCCGAGGACCTCGTTGAAGAGCTTCTGGTCGGTGGTGTGGTAGGCCACGGTGGCGGTCGGGTCCTTGAGCTGGTGGCCGGTGAGGATGCAGACGACGCGCTCGTCGCGGCCGATCACCCCCTCCGCCACCAGCTGCCGCGCCCCCGCCACGCTCGCGGCGCTGGCCGGCTCGCACCCCAGCCCGCCGGCCCCGACCTGCGCCTTGGCGTCGAGGATCTCCTGCTCGCTCACCTCGCGCACCACGCCGTCGCAGGTCTCGAGGGCGCGGAGGCACTTGGTGAGGTTCACCGGCCGGTTGATCTCGATGGCGCTGGCGATCGTGTCGGCACGCCGCTTGTCGCGGTCGAGCTCGTCGTAGTAGTGGCAGGCCGGGGCGAGATCCGCCCTCCCGCCCCCCCAGCGCAGGCCGCGGCGCGTGTAGAGCTCGTGGAGGGTGTTGGCTCCGGCCGCGTTGATCACCGCCAGGCGCGGCACGCGCTGGATGAGGCCGAGGGCCTTGAGCTCGGCGAAGGCCTTGCCGAAGGCGCTGGAATTGCCGAGGTTGCCGCCGGGAACCACGATCCACTCCGGCACCTCCCAGCCGAGGGCCTCGAGCACCCGGTACATGATCGTCTTCTGCCCCTCGAGGCGGAAGGGATTGACGGAGTTGACGAGGTAGATGCCGAGCCGGCCCGACACCTCCTTGACCCGCGCCATCGCGTCGTCGAAGTCGCCGGCGATCTGGATCGTGAGGGCGCCGTAGTCGAGCGCCTGCGAGAGCTTGCCGTAGGAGATCTTCCCCGAGCCGATGAAGATGATCCCGCGCATCAGCCGCGTCACCGCGCAGTACACCGCCAGCGACGCGCTGGTGTTGCCGGTGGAGGCGCAGGCGGCACGCCGGGCCCCGATCATGCGCGCGTGGGTGAAGGCCGCGCACATGCCGTTGTCCTTGAACGACCCCGACGGGTTGAGGCCCTCGTACTGGAGGTGGAGCCGGCCCGGCCGCATCCCCACGTAGGCCCCCACGCCGTCGCTCACCGCCAGGAGCGTCTGCCCCTCGCCGATCGTGACCACGCTCTCGCGCGGGGCGTAGGGGAGGAACTCGTGGAAGCGCCACACCCCCGAGAAGGCCAGCGGATCGCCGCGCCGCATCCACTTCCGCTCGAAGACCTCGAAGGAGGTGGGGGGGCGGAGGCGGTTCCAGTCGTAGGCCACGTCCAAGAGGCTGCCGCAGACCGGGCAGGCGGTGAGCACCTCCTCGACCCCGAACGTGGCGGCGCACGACGGCGCGACGCACTGCTGGAAGGCGAGGTCGGTACGGGCGACGACGGCCAACGTTCTCTCCCGGCTCGATGCCGCTTGTGCCCCGCGCGACGTGGGGCCCGCGATGGCGTTGCGGCCCCGCTCGCCGCCGGCTCCCCGCGCGATCTCCCGGTCAGGGTAGGTCGCGGTTTTCCCGCCAGCAAGCAAATCCGGGCGGGAAGCCTGCCAGTTTGACAGTCCCCCTCCGTCCGCCTATCGTTCTTGTTTCGGCCTTCCGGCGGGCGGTCTTGCGACCGTCCACCCGGAGCCGTTTCGGTGGGTCCGCTCGGGGGGGGTGCCGGCGGGGGGTCAACGTGCCCCTCCACGTGCCACCGGTCCCGTGCGATCCCCCCGGAGAGCGGATACAGTGCGTGACGATGCCGTCGCGGCCGTCGGCCGGGGGGCCCGCCACGCGGGTCATCGACGGCCGGCGGCCGGAGCGCACAGCCGGAGGCCGGAGCGCACAGTCAGGGGCCAGAGCATACAGGGGCGGCGACGCCCCGGGAGGAGCGAATGAAGCCGGGAATGAAGGTGGCGGAGATGAAGCCCTTCAAGATCGCGCTGGAGACGATGCGCGCCCGCCTGCGGGGCGACGTCACCACGATGGCCGACGCCGCCCTGCGCAAGACCCGCTCCGAGGCCAATGGCGACCTGTCGAGCATGCCGATCCACATGGCCGACATCGGCTCCGACGCCTACGAGCAGGAGTTCACCCTCTCGCTGATGGCCAGCGAGGAGGGAACCCTCGAGCAGGTGGAGGAGGCGCTCGGCCGGATCCGCGCCCGCACCTACGGCATCTGCGAGGAGTGCGAGGGGGTGATCTCGAAGAAGCGGCTCGAAGCCATCCCCTTCGCCTCGATGTGCATCCGCTGCGCCGAGAAGATGGAAGGCGCCGGCGGCGGCCGCCCGCGCCACCCGCGCTGAAGCCCCGCCCGTGCCCCGGGGCACGGTGCGACGCCGCGGCCCCGGCCGTCCGGAACGGATTCCAGGAACGCTTTTTCCGATGGTGCCCCGCCCGTCGGCCGATACGTCGGCCCCCCCGTCGGACGATCCTTCCGGCACGCCCGCCGCGCCCCGGCGCGGCTCCGGCGCCGCCGGCTGGGGGGCGTTCGTGGGGCTGGCCGTCGTCGCGGCCGTCGCCGACCTGGCCACGAAGCGCCTCCTCTTCGACCGGCTCGGGATGCCGGGGGAACGCCCGCCGATCGTCGTCGTGCCGGGCATGCTCACCCTCGAGACGAACCTCAACGAAGGGGCTCTGTTCGGGATGGGGCAGGGGATGGGGATGGTCTTCGCGGCCGTGTCCTGCGCGGCGATCGTGGGGATCGTCGTCCTCGTCTCCCGCCCCGACACGCGCCGCGACCGACTGCTGCTGGCCGCGCTGTCGCTGATCACCGGCGGCATCGTGGGCAACCTCTGGGACCGGCTCGGCATCCCCGGCCTCCGCTGGCACGCCCCGGCGGCGCGCGTCGGCGAGCCGGTGGCGGCGGTGCGCGACTGGATCCATTTCCGTCTCGAAGGGGTGATCGACTGGCCGATCTTCAACCTCGCCGACACGTGGCTGGTGATCGGGGCGGGGCTGCTGGTCCTCGCCTCCTTCCGCCCCGCGCCCCCGCCGGGCGATCCCCCCGCCGCCTGATCCGGTTCGCCCCATGCCCACGCCCGTTTCCCCGCTCCCCGTGCCGCTGCCCGACGGCTGCCCCGCGGCCACGCGGGAGCGCCTCGCGGCGGCGCTCCACGCCGTGCGTGCCGTGGGGGCCGAGACGCTGCGCCATTTCGGCGATCCCGGGCTCGAGGTCCGCGCCAAGGCCGACGCCTCGCCGGTCTCCGCGGCCGACATCGCCGCCGAAGGGATCCTCCGGGCCTCGCTTCTGGCCGCCTTCCCCGACGACGCCTTCCTCGGCGAGGAGACCGGAGCGACCCCGGGCACGAGCGGCTACGAGTGGGTCGTCGACCCGATCGACGGGACGAAATCCTTCATCCGCGGGGTGCCGCTGTGGGCGACCCTCGTCGGCTGCCGCGCGGCGGGGCGGGGGGTGGTGGGGGTGATCGCCATCCCGGCGCTCGGCGAGATGGTGTGGGCCGCCGAGGGGGGCGGCGCCTGGCACGAGCAGGGCTCGGCCCCGCCACGCCGGGCGCGCGTGTCGGACCGGCCGGCGCTCGGCGGGGCCCTCCTGTGCACGAGCGACTTCACCTCCTTCGCGCGCCGCCCGGCGGGCCTCGGCGGCGCCGCGGCGGGCGACGAGGCCCGCCGCGCCCTCGAGAGCGCCTGCGGCGTCTGCCGGACCTGGGGCGACGGCTACGGCTACCTGCTCGTGGCCACCGGGCGGGCCGATCTGATGGTCGACCCCCTCATGAACGCCTGGGACGCGGCGGCGGTGGAGACCGTCGTCGCCGAGGCGGGGGGGATGTTCTCCGACTGGTCGGGGACGGCGCGCATCGACGGCGGCGACGGGATCGCCAGCAATGGCCGCGTCCACGCCGCCGCGCTGGAGATCCTCCGCCGGGCCCGGGGGGGGGCCTGAAACCGCCCCCGGCGCGTTCCGCCGGCCCGCGATCCCCCGGCACGGCGGCACCCGGCGCCCGTTCGTCTTGCGGGAACGGGCCGAATGGCTATCCTCAAGGGCTTCCCCGGGGCCGGTTTGCGTCCGGACGCCCCGCTCACGCGCGACACTGACAAGAGACGAACCGTGGCACGATCCTGTGAGGTCTGCGGCAAGGGTTTTTCGATGGGCAACACCGTCACCCTGCGCGGCAAGGCCAAGTATCTCGGCGGCGTCGGCACCAAGGTGACCGGCATCTCGCGGAGGAAGTTCAAGCCCAACCTCCAGCGCCTGCGGGTGACGGTCGGTCGCGGCACCTCGACCACCCTCCTTGTCTGCACGCAGTGCATCAAGGGAGGCAAGGTGACGAAGCTGGTCCGTCAGAAGCCCTTCCGCCTGCCGTCGGTCGAGAAGACGAAGGGCACGGGCCCCGAGGCGGTGCCCTCCGGTCCGCGCGCCCGCCCCTGATCGCCCCCCGCGCCCCGCACGCCGTCCGCGCCGCCGCCCCCGCCCGCG
>CAISKG010000360.1 GCA_903885855.1 uncultured Planctomycetaceae bacterium | reverse complement strand
GCTGGCCAGGCAGAGCTGCTGGCCTACGCGGCCCTGGGCGCGCTGGAGGCCTCCGGCCGGCCGTCTGCCCGTAGGAACGCAGAACGCCCTGCCCAGCCGCCGGGGTGCGGGCTCCTCCGGCCTTTTTGTAGGCCGCTGGGCGGGAAAGCCCGGGTCGACCGTGGGGCTCGTTTGGGTATATTCTCCGTTTCGGGCGAGTTGTTTTTGACTGGCCGATGTAGTCCTGTTGTCGTCCAGGACGCACGGAGGCCACGAAAAACGCAGTTTTGCCCGCGTTTGGAGGGTAAGCGAATGGCTAGCGGCCACACTGGAAATGTGGTGCCGGGAAACCGGTTGTGGGTTCGAATCCCATGCCCTCCGCTCTCGTGACGCCAGCCCGCCGCCGGCCCGCCCCGCCGCCCTGACCCGACCAGGGCCCAATCCCCCCACGCCCGCCGCCGGTCCACGCCCCCCTCGATGGCCGTCCTCCTCGACATCAGGAACGCCTCGAAGCGGTACGGCGAGCAGGTGCTCCTCGACGACACCTCCGCCACCCTCACCGACGAGGGGAAGATCGGGTTCGTCGGCCGCAACGGCGCCGGCAAGAGCACCCTCCTCAAGATCATCCTCGGCGAGGAGGAACTCGACTCCGGCGAGATCGTCCGCCACCCGTCGCTGCGCATCGGCTACCTGCGCCAGCACGACCCCTTCCTCCCCGGCGAGACCGCCCTCGCCTTCCTGATGCGCGACAGCGGCCGCCCCGACTGGAAGTGCGGCGAGGTCGCCGGGCGCTTCGAGATCAAGTCGGCCCGGCTCGACGGACCCGTCGCCGAACTCTCCGGCGGATGGCAGACACGCGTCAAGCTCGCCGCCCTCCTCCTCCACGAGCCCACGCTCCTCCTCCTCGACGAGCCCACCAACTTCCTCGACCTGCGCACGCAGATCCTCCTCGAGCACTTCCTCCGCGATTCCAAGGAGGCCTGCCTCGTCGTCTCCCACGACCGGGCCTTCCTCGGCGCCACCTGCGAGCAGACCCTCGACCTCTCCAACGGCAAGCTGACCGTCTTCCCCGGGAAGATCGACGCCTTCCTCGCCTTCCAGGCCGACCGCCGCGCCCACCTCGAGCGCGCCAACGCCGCCGTGCTCGCCAAGCGGCGCCAGCTCGAGGACTTCATCGCCCGCAACAAGGCCCGCGCCTCCACCGCCTCGCGCGCCAAGTCGAAGGAGAAGCAGCTCGAGCGCCTCGAGGTGGAGGAGATCGCCGCCGACGCCCCCACCGCCGCCATCCAGTGCCCCGCCGTCAGCCCGCGCCAGGGCCCGGCCCTGCGCTGCCGGGGGCTGGCCATCGGCTACCCCGAGCGCACCGTCGCCTCGGGCATCGACCTGGAGATCGTCCACGGCTCGCGCGCGGCCGTCGTGGGGGACAACGGCCAGGGGAAGACCACCTTCCTGCGCACCGTGGTGGCCTCGCTCACGCCGCGGGCCGGCGACGTGAAATGGGGGCACGGCTGCGAGATCGGCATCTACGCGCAGCACGTCTACACGAGCCTCCCCGAGACCGACACCGTCCTCGGCTACCTCGAACGCACCGCCGCCATCGGCACCAAGCAGCAGCGGATCCTCGACCTCGCCGGCGCCATGCTCTTCCGCGGCAAGGCGGTGGAGAAACGCGTCAAGGTGCTCTCCGGCGGTGAACGCGCCCGGCTCTGCCTGGCCGGCCTCCTCCTCGGATCGGCCAACGTCCTCGTCCTCGACGAGCCCGGCAACCACCTCGACGTGGAAACCGTCGACGCCCTCGCCCGGGCGCTCGGGAGCTACCGCGGCACCGTGATCTTCACCAGCCACGACCGGTCGTTCATGGAGGCGGTGGCCACGAGCGTGATCGAGGTCAAGGAGGGGCGCGTCGTCAACTGGCTCGGCGACTACGCCACCTACCTCGCCGCGGTCACGCGCGAGATCGACGACGCCGAGGCCGCCGCCACGCCGCGCCGCGACGGCCGCCGCGCCGACGCCCGCGGAACCCCCGCCCCCCCCCGCCCCGCCAAGGGGAGCCGCCCCGGCGGCGACGCCGAACGCGACCTGCGCCGCCAGTCGGCCACGCTCGAGAAGACGATCCAGCGCCTCGACAAGGAGAAGAAGGCCCTCGAGGCCCGGCTCCTCGAGGCCACCGACCCCGCCGCGGCACTCGAACTCCACGGCGCCATGACCGACGTCGCCGGCCGCCTGGCCGCCGCCGAGGAGGAATGGCTCCTCGTGCAGGAAAAACTCGGCTGACGCGACGGCCGCCCGCGGACCATGCTCTCGCCGACCTCGCTGCAGGTCGGGCGCACGCACAGCGCCGGAAGAGTTCAGGCGGGGCCCGCCTCCGGCGCCGGATCGCCGCGGCCACCGCCGGCCCGCCCGCGCCGTCAGAAGAGCCGGCGGAGATCGACCGGCCCCCGATAGGCGCCCGCTGGGAAGAAGCGGTTGCGGGCAGGATCGCCGGCGATGAAATCCTCGGCCGCGGTGACGAGGGCCACCGGCCGGCTCGCGATCCCCCGCGCCGCCAGATGCTCCGCCCGGTCGGCGAGCTCCGCCGGAGCGGTGGAGTAGGCGGGCAGGTCGTCGAACTCGTCGTGCGCGTCGACCAGCGCGTCGCCATCGCGGCCGCGGTAGAGGAGCGCCCAGCCGTAGATCTCGATCGCCGCCCCGCGCGCGGGCCGCGCCCGCGCGAGCACGACGCCCCCGGGCGCGGCCGCGCCGCCCGCCGGGGAGCCCAGATCGCAACAGGAGACGAGCGCCACCCCGATCCGGCAGCGCAGGCCCTCGGCGCGGCGCCAGGCCACCACCCGCTCGAGGTCGACCGCCCGGCGCGGCGCCGCCGGCAGCAGACGCCCCCCCGGAAGCTCGTCCATCCGCCAAGGGCTGCGGTCGCCGGCGCGGCGGCACGGCCGCTGGAGAATCGCCGGCCCCACGACGAACGGACGGAAGAGCTCGCCCCGCAGCGCGGGGACGGCGGCACCGAAACCCACGCGCGTGTCCACCAGGCGGACGCGCGTCCTCGACACCAGGGCCGGCTCGCTCATGGGATTGGAACCGGCCGGGGCCGGGTGGCATGCTGGGAAGCGTCGCGGGGATCCGACCCCGCCTCTCCTCTAAAGAAGGCGTACGACGAGGCCGAATCCCGTCACTGCCTTTCGAGAAAGAAAGATTTCTGGCTCCATGCACTCCCCCGCCCGACACGAGCAGCTCCTGCGGATCTTCCACCTCATCGACCTGCTCCTCGCCGCACGACGGGGGCTGTCGGTGAGCGAGATCAAGGACGCCCTCCGCGAGCGGGGGGTGATCGACGACATGTCGGACCGCAACCTGCGGCGCGACATCGCCTTCCTCACCACCTGCGGCTACGACGTGCGCGAGTCGACCACGCGCGCGGG
>CAISKG010000359.1 GCA_903885855.1 uncultured Planctomycetaceae bacterium | reverse complement strand
GTCGGCGTCGACCAGCTCGATCCCCTCCGGGCTCTTGATCGAGGCGTGGACGGGGCACACCTGGTTGCAGGGGGCGTCGACGCACTGGTTGCAGAGCTTGGGAACGAAGTAGGCGCGGAGCACGTCGGCGGGGTCGGGCTGGATCTCCCCCGACTCCGCGTAGCCCGTCTCCGGCACGAGATCGACCTCCACGCGGCCGTCGCGGTAGTGGACGTAGCGCTCCACCCAGGTGCGCGCCTGCCCACCGGGCACGTCGTTCTCCGCGCGGCAGGCCGTCAGGCACTTGCCCGCGCCGGTGCAGCGCGTGGTGTCGATGAGGAAGCCGTACACGGGCTTGGCCGGCCCGGCCGGGGCCGGCGCCGCCGGCCCCTCCGCCGGCGCGGCCCCGGGCAGGAGCGTGAGCGACATCGCCCCGAGGGTGAGCGTGGTGGCGTCGCGGAGGAAGTCGCGCCGCGTCGCCTCGTGGGGGGGCGGGCCCCCGGTGCACCCGGCGCAGGCCTGGCCGCCGGCGGGGGCGGCGGGTAGCACCGTCAGGGGGGCATAGGGCATGGCGAAGGTCCCTCCGGCTTCAGGGGGCCGTGTCGTGGCCGCCGTGGCACTCGAAACAGGTCTCGCGCGACAGCGGCTCCGACGCCCCCTGCTCCTCGAGGTGGGCGGCGACGTCGATCTTCGTGAATCCCTCCGGCATGCCCACCACGGCCTCGTGGCAGGAGAGGCAGACGCGCCGGTCCTTGGTGACGTAGAGGTCGACGCGCGTGAGGAAGTCGCCGTCCCAGGGCTCGGCCGCGGGGATCGCCACCGAGGCGTCGTCGCGGGCCAGTTCCGCGAGGCGGACGTGCTCCCGGCCGTGGCCGTGGCAATGGGCACAGCGCACCACCTCGTGGGCCTTGCCCGCCCGCTCCTCGCGCACCGCGTCATGGCAGGCGTGGCAGGTGGCGTCGGAGGGGAAGAGACTCGGCCGGGCGGCGTTGTCGGCGAGGGCCGACTCGCGGTAGGGGCCGCTGCGGCCGTAGTCCGCGGGCACCAGCGCCGCCCGCACCACGGCGCCGACCAGGCCCGCCACGGCCAGGAGCCCGGCGAGTCTCCACAGATGGCGTGTGTCGCGGAACGAAGTCATCACCGATCCCGCTGCGGGGAAGCGGCCCGCGCCGCACTGGTCCCCGCGTTTCCGATCCACAATGCTATCCCGTCGGCCGCGGGGCCGCAAACCTCGTCCCCCCGCGCCGCCACGCCGTACGCCCACGCGAAGGACCGTTCCATGCCACGCCGTTTCGTCCTCCCGGCGGCGCTTCTCGCGGCGACGCTCCTCGCCGCATCGACCGCGGCGCCCGCCGCCGCACAGGCCTACGGCGACGCCGATACCGGCTCTCCGGGAGACGCCATGATCCGCGCCTTCCTCGCCGCGCGCACCGCGCGGATCGAGGCGACGCTCGCCGACGATCTCCGCCCGCACGACGATCCCGCCGCCCGGCGTGCGCGGCTCCGGGGGGAGTATCTCCACATGCTCGGCCTCGCCCCGCTCCCGGAGCGCTCGCCGCTCGAGGTGACCGTCACCGGGAGCCTCGCCGGCGAGGGGTGGGTCGTCGACATGCTCCATTTCCAGAGCCTCCCGGGGCTCTACGTGACGGCGAACCTGTGGCGCCCCGCCGGCGCCGATCCCGCCGCGCGCCATCCCGCGGTGCTCTACGTGTGCGGCCATTCCGGCCGCGGCCGCGACGGCAACAAGACCGCCTTCCAGGACCACGGGATGTGGTTCGCGCGGCACGGCTACGTCTGCCTCGTCCTCGACACGCTCCAGCTCGGGGAGCTTCCCGGCGTCCACCACGGCACCTACTCCGAGGGGCGCTGGTGGTGGCAGTCGCGCGGCTACACCCCGGCCGGGGTGGAGTGCTGGAACGGCATCCGCGCGCTCGACCTGCTCGCCGCACGCGACGACGTCGATCCGGCGCGGATCGGCCTCACCGGCATCAGCGGGGGCGGGGCGGTGTCGTTCTGGATCGCGGCCGCCGACGAGCGCGTGGCGGCGGTGGCGCCGGTGAGCGGGATGGCCGACCTCGCGAGCTACGTCCCCGACCGCTGCGTCAACGGCCACTGCGACTGCATGTTCCTCGTCAACTCCCGCGCCTGGCCCTGGACACGCATCGCCGCGCTCGTCGCCCCCCGTCCGCTGCTGCTGGTCAACAGCGACGCCGACCCGATCTTCCCGATGTCGGCCAACGAGCGGATCGCGGCGGCGCTCGAGCGCGTCTACGCGCTCGAGGGCGCCGGCGATCGCTTCGACGCCCAGGTGAGCCTCGGCGGCCACGCCTACCGCTCCGACATCCGCGCGGGGGTCTACCGCTTCATGAACACCTGGCTCCGCGGCGACCCGCGGCCGGTGACCGACGGCGACGTCGACCTGGTCGTCGAGGAAGAGGGGCGCGCGGTCCACCCGCTGCCGCCGCAGCGGCTGCGCGTCTTCCCCACCGACGCCGATCTCCCACCACGGTCGCGCAATTCCTCCATCGACCGCACCTTCGTGCCGACGGGCGCCCCGGGCCTGCCAGCGCCCGGGGGCTTCGACGCCTGGCGTGCGCGGCTCCTGGCGGCGCTCGCCGCCGACGCCCTGCCCTCGCTCGGCGCCGGCCCGTTCGCGGCGCCGCAGCCGGAGGCGGGCGCGGAGGGGCGCTCGAGCGTGGAGACCGAGCCCGGCATCCGCTGCGATCTCCTTCCGCCCCCGGAGCGGGAGCGCCGGGCCGCGCGCCGCCACCGGCTCTTCGTGCGTGCGCGCGACGACGAGGCGCCGCCGCCGGCCGCCGAGGGGGACGCGACCTGGATCCTCGATCCGCGCGGCATCGGCCGCACCCGCTGGACGACGCGCACGCCCCCCAATCACGTGGAGCGGTCGCTGGCGCTCGTGGGAGACTCCGTCGCCGCCGGCCGAGTGCGCGACGCGTGCGCCGCCCTGGCCGCGATCCGCGCCGCCGACGGCGCCGCACCGCGGCCGGTGGTGCTCGCGGGGCGCGGGTCGGGGGCGATCGTGGCGGCCTACGCGGCGCTCCACGATCCCGAGGCGGCCGCGGTCGAGCTCGACGCCCCGCCGCCGTCGCACATGCAGGACGGCGCCCCGGCGTTCCTCGGCATCCTCCGCGTCGCCGACGTGCCGGCGATCCTCGGGCTCCTGGCGCCCCGGCCGCTGCGCCTCGCGGGGGCCGACGAGGCCGCCTTCGCCGACACCCGGGCGATCTACACCGCCGCCGGTGCCGCCGACCGCCTCGCGATCGAGCCCGCCGCGGAATCCCGCC
>CAISKG010000358.1 GCA_903885855.1 uncultured Planctomycetaceae bacterium | reverse complement strand
GGATCGCCGCCACGGGCGATGGCGAGCACGGCGGCCGCCGCCCGGTCGGCGGAGCCGGGGCGGTCGATGGCGGCCGCGACCTCGGCGACGCGCCGCCGGATCTTCGCCAGCGCCTCGCGGTCGGTGAGCCACTCGACCACGTGCCCGGCCGCTCGTTCCGCGGGATCGCCGACCGCGAGGTACTCCGGGTACACGGCCTCCGGATCGGCGGCGGGCACGTCGCGCGGCGGGAGGAACGCCGGGCGCACCGGTCCGATCGGCTCGGCGGTGGCCAGGAGGTTCACCAGCGTGATGAAGCGGGCGTGGCGGAACCAGCTCTGCACCACCCACGCCAGGCCGCTGATCCGGTACACGATCACGGCCGGGAGCCGGGCGGAGAGCAATTCGAGCGACACCGATCCGCTCACCGCCACGGCGCAGGCCGCCCCGTCCATCAGCTCCCGCGCCCTTCCCGCGACGATCTCCACCGGCGCACCGGGCTCGAACGCGGCCATCCGGCGCGCCGTGGCGGCGTGGCGCTCGTGGAGGACGGCGACGGTGAAGCGCGCCGCCGGCACGCGCCGCCGGATGGCGGACGCGGTGCGCAGCAGGCTGGGGAGGTTCGCGGCGATCTCCTGCGACCGCGATCCGGGGAGGAGGAGGACCAGCGGCCCCGCTTCGGCCGTGCGCGGCGGTGCGGCGGTGGCCGCGTCGGGCCGCGGGTCCGCGCCCGCGACGGCCCCGTGGCCGGCCTCGTCGAAGAAGGGATGGCCCACGAACGTGGCAGGGATCCCCTGGGCGACGAACCAGTGGTGCTCGAAGGGGAGCGGGGCGAGGACGTGGTCCACGAGCCGCCGCATCTTGTGTTTCCGCCAGCTCGCCCAGGCCCAGATCTGCGGCGGGCAGTAGAAGACCACCGGGATGCCGTGCCGCCGGGCGCGCCACGCCAGCCACCAGTGGAAGCCGGGGAAGTCGACGAGCACGCAGACGTCGGGGCGGGCGTCGAGGAAGCTCCGCTCGGCGCGCCGGGCGAGGTCGACGAAGCGGTGGATCGAGACCATCGCCCGCAGGAACCACATCACCGCCAGCCGCGTGAGGTCGGCCAGCAACCGGCACCCCGCGGCCTCCATCCGCGGCCCCCCGAGGCCGACGAACTCGGCCTCGGGATCGCGCCGGCGGATCGCCTCCACCACCAGCGCCGCGTGGTGGTCACCGGAGGGCTCGCCGGCGGAGAGGAAGACGCGCATCGACGGGGATTCCCGGGAGCGCCCCTGCGCAAAGAAAAACTCCGCACGGGCCGGGCTCCCGTGCGGAGTATTCCACGCCGCGGCCGGCCGCCCTAGGGCAGTTCACGGGCCGCGATCGGCCGGCCGGGGGGGCGAACCACCCCCGAACCGGCGGGATGTCACTTCTTGGCCGGCTCGAAGCTCTTGGAGATGTCGCCGAAGACGAGCTTGAGCTTCTCCTCGTCGGAGGCCTTCTCGACCTTCCCCTTGCAGTTGTTGCAGCAGAAGGCGACCTCGGCGTCGCCGATGGCGACCTTGGTCTCGGGCTTGATGGCACCGCCCGACAGCGGGCAGGCCTTCTGCTTCAGCTGGCCGGTGGAGACGAGCTGCTGGTGGGCCTTGGACGCGAACTTGGCCGACTCACCCTTGAAGGCGCCGGCGCAGTTGTCGCAGCAGAAGTAGACCTTGCCGCCGGCGAAGTCGGCGCTCTTGGCGGGGTTGCACGCCTTGCCCGACACCGGGCACTTGGCGTCCTTCGGCTCCTTGGGGGCGGCCGACACGACGGCGGAGCCGGCGAACAGGGCCACGACGGCCAGCGCGACGGCGAAACGGAAGTGACTCATCGGGAGAGAACTCCTGGCTCGGGAAAGGGATCGCTCCGCGTGGAACGCATCCATGGTCGGCCCTGATCATAGGCCCCCCCGCCGGCCGGGGCAACGCCCGAAGCGGGCCCACCGAGCCACCCGGCCGCCTGCAGCCCCGGGTCCCGGGGCCGCCGCAGGCTCGCCCGTCCCCGCCTGGGATCCTGTCACCGATCCGCCCCGTCCCCCCGGGCACGGCGTCGCGGTTCCGGCAGCCCGGTCGCCACCGCCGCCCCGGCCGCGATCACCACCGCCCCGGCGAGGAACACCGGCTCGAAGCCGACCCGGTCCACCGCCAGCCCGACCAGGGGCGAGATCACGAACGGCAGCGCCAGCGCCGCGCCGACGATGCTCACGTAGCGCGGGTGGGCGGCGGGGGCGGGGGCGAGTTCGAGCGCGTAATTGGTGAAGAGCTTGAGCGACAGCGGGTTGAGCCCCAGCGGCACGTAGGTGATCCAGAACCACTCCGCCGCCGTGGCGTGCGGGAGCCTGCCGAGCGCCGCCACCACCAGGGGCGTGAGCGACGACAGCGCCACCAGCCACACGAGCACCATCCGCGTCCCACGCCGGTCGGAGAACGGCCCGACGACCAGGCTCGCCGCTCCGGTGGCGGCGTTCTGCACGACCACCCAGGTGAGGAGGCTGCCGATCCGGGTGCCCAGCCGGTCTCGGGCGAAGGCCTGGTAATGCGGAAACATGATGAGGACGGCCGAGAAGCAGATCGCCACGACCGAGAGCCGCACGAGGTCGGGATCCTCCCGGAGCGCGCGGCGCCACTCGGCCGCGCCGGCGGCGGCGCGCCGCCGCCATCCCCCCTGCGGCGCCGCGGTATCGCGGGCCGCGGGCGCGTCGGGCGGCTCGTCGAGAAACAGCGGCACGACGGCCGCCAGCGCGAAGAACGCCGCGGTGGCGGCGAAGATCTTGGGGAAGCCGTCGGGCTCGGCGAGCCAGCGCCCCAGCCACACCAGCGCCGCGATGATCGCCAGCACGCTCCCCAGCGCCACGCTCACGAGCATCGCCCGCCCGCGGTGCCCGGGGGCGATGAGCTTGCCCTGCAGCGCGGCCAGCGCCAGCTGGTTGAGGCCGTTGGAGGAGGCGAAGAGGGCGTAGACGACGAGGAACAGCGCCGCGAGCAGATCGGGGCGGCGCACCTCCAGCGGCGTCCAGGCGGCGGCCAGCACGGCGAACGCCGCCGCCATCAGCGCCGCGGTCCGCGACAGCGCCCCCTTCTTCACCGGCAGCCGCCCCAGCGCCCCGGCGAAGAACAGCGGCGGCACGCTCTGGCCGCCGCGGTTGAGCACTGGCAGCAGGCCGCGGAGCACGCCCGAATCGACGACCGCGTCGAGCACGGCCGGCATGATGATCGTCTCGGTCTTGAAGATCCAACCCACGCGCACGATCACCTGGTAGGTCTCCAGGCAGAGCATGTTGCGGGCCTCGCGCCGCGTCCCGGGATCGGGCGGGCCGCCGCCGGGGCGGCAGGGGGTGTCCGCGCCGCTCGGGCGGTGATGCAATCCTCCGGGCATGGGGGTACGATTTCCTCCGCTCGATCCCAGGGGCCGACCCCCGCAGCATGAGCCCTGTGCGGCCGTTCGCCCAGCCGTTTTCCCGGGAGTGCGCCATGCCCCGTCTGCCACGTGCGATGCCGACCCTCCGTGCCGCCCTGCGAACCTCCCTCACGGCGGCGGTGGCGCTGGTGGCGCCGCTGGCCTGCGCCGAGTCGCGGTGGGTGTGGTTCGGCACCTACACCGGCGCGCCCCCGCAGGGGGCCGGCATCTACGTCGCCCGGTTCGACGACGCCACCGGCACCCTCTCCGAGCCCGAGCTGGCCGCCGAGCTGGTCAACCCCTCGTACCTCGCCCTCCACCCCACGAAGCCGGTGCTGTACGCCGTCTCGGAGGTCGCCGACGCCGACGGCCGTCCGACCGGGAGCGTGGTCGCGCTGGCGATCGACCCCGAGACCGGACGGCTCACCGAGCTCAATCACCGCTCCTCCGGCGGCGCGGGGCCCTGTGCGGTGGCCGTGGACCGCTCCGGCGCGGTCGTGCTGGCGGCGAATTACGGCGGCGGCAGTTCGGTGTGCCTGGGGATCGAGGAGGACGGCAGCCTGCGGGCGGCGGTGGAGGGAGAGCCCGCGGGCTTCATCCAGCATGTCGGCAAGAGCGTCGATCCCGGCCGCCAGGAGGGGCCCCACGGCCACTCCATCGATCCCACGCCCGATGGCCGGTTCGCCATCGTCTGCGATCTGGGGCTCGACAAGGTGCTGGTCCACCGCCTCGACACCGCCGCCGCCACCATGCGACCCCACGGCGCGGCCACGGTGGCCCCCGGGGCCGGGCCCCGTCACTTCGCCTTCCACCCCGACGGCCGCCATGGCTACTGCATCAACGAGCTCGATCTCACCGTGACGGCGATGCACTTCGATCCACAGGACGGCACCCTGCGTCCCTTCCAGACGCTCTCCACGCTGCCGGCCGGCGTCACCGACCGCACGGGGCTCTCCACGGCCGAGATCGCCGTCCATCCGTCGGGCCGCTTCCTCTACGGCTCCAATCGGGGCCACGATTCGATCGCGATGTACGCCATCGAGGCCGGTTCGGGCCGGCTCGAGTTCCTCGGTGCCGAGCCGATCCGCGGCCGCGTGCCGCGGAATTTCGCCCTCGATCCCTCCGGAAAATGGCTCCTGGCGGCCGGCCAGGATTCCCATGGCGTGTCGGTGTTCTCGATCGACGGCGCGACCGGCAGGCTCACCTACAGCGGCCGCACGACCCCCGTGCCCGCCCCGGTGTGCATCGTGTTCCGCTGAATCCCCGTCCGATCCCTCATTCCGCCGGCGCCGGCCGCGCCGGTCCCCACGGGCCCCATGCCATGACCATCAGCCTGCTCAAGTCGAAGATCCACCGCGCCACCGTCACCGGCGCCTCGCTCGACTACGAGGGGAGCCTGTCGATCGCCGCCGACCTCGCCGAGCGCGTGGGTCTGCGGCGGTACGAGCGGATCCTCGTCGGCAACATGGCCAACGGCGAGCGCTTCGAGACCTACGTGATCCTCGCCGAGCCCGGCTCGGGGAAGATCGAACTCAACGGCGCCACCGCCCGGCTGGGCAAGGTCGGCGATCGGCTCACGATCATGTCCTACGCCCAGTGCGACGCCATCGAGGCGAGCACGCACGTGCCGGCGGTGGTCGTCCTCGACGAGAAGAACCGCATCGTCCGCGCCGAGGGCACGGGCGCCTGACACGCCCCCGGCCGCGCCGGGCATCCGCGTCGCCGAGCGCCGCGGCGGCTCCGCGCGACGGCCGCACGCAGGCATGAAAAAACCGGTCCACGGCGGATGCCGCCGTGGACCGGTCGAAGAACCGTCACGCGCCTCGGGCGCCGCTCAGAACGGCTCGGCCTGGGGCGAGTTGCCGATGAGCTTGGCCGGAGCCTTGCCCTTCGGCGGCGCCTTGACGCCGGGACCCTTGACGCCAGGACCACCCGCGTCACCGCCGCCAGCCTCCGCGACCGGGGCCGCCGCAGGGGCCGCCGACGGAGCCGCAGCGGGCGCCGCGGCCGCAGCCGCACCGGGGGCCGCCTTCGCGGCACCGGCACCGGGCTTGGGAACGCCACCGGGCTGGGGGCCACCGCCGC